>NZ_JBRREF010000020.1:0-71530 GCF_056760135.1 Stenotrophomonas sp. STEN023
CCCCCCGCCCCCCCGGGTCTTTTTTTTGGTGGTGTTGGTCCCGCCCCCCCCCCCCCCCCGCCACCTCCCATACCCTTCTCCCCACGCCCCCCCCCCCCCCCCCCCGCTCCTACAAAACATGCATCACGTTCAACCCAACTTCGGGTTCAACGTATACGTGCCATGCACCGATGCTTCGGCCAACACATGGCCTTGCATGGCGCGGTACACATCGGCGGCGGTGAATGCACCATCGACCGGCAGGCGTTCCACGTCCAGCGCGAACAGGCGGAAGAAATAGCGGTGCAGGCGCTCGTCATTGAACGGCGGGTACGGGCCGTCGTAGCCCAGGTACGTGCCGCTCATCTGTGCACTGCCGGCAAACCAGCCGGTGTAATCATTGATGCCCTGGCGTGCGCCGGCCGGACCCGCCGGCTGCGTCTTGCCGTGCGCGGTGAAACCGTCGCTGCAGCTGCCAGCGGCGATTTCGCGCAGTTCGGCAGGAACATCCACCATCACCCAATGCACGAAGTCGGCACGCGGCTGGTCCAGCGGGATGCTGACGTCGTCACGGCCCACCAACTCGGCCACGGTCGGCACGTCCGGGTCCACGCAGATCAGCGCGAATGAGCGCGTGCCAGCCGGCACATCGCTCCACGCCAGCTGCGGATTGCGGTTGCCGGCGAAGCCGTTGCCATCACCGGCGGCAAATTCCGCCGCGATCGGCTGTCCATTCTGAAAACTTTGACTGTCCAGTTTCATCATTGCTCCTTGGTCAGGCTTCGGGATAGCCCAGGCGCACCGCGACCGGGGTCAACACTGCAAATTCGGATGCCAGTACCTGCGCATAGTTGCGCCAGTGGCCAGCTGGAACGGTGCCCGGGCCAAGGCTGCGCACGGCGGGGAAACGCAGGCCGAAGGCCTGCTCCAGCAATGCACCCATCGCTGCCGGGTCGTTCACTGCATCGTCGGTGCGGATGATCATGTGCGTGTACAGATCCTGCTCATGCAGCAGCGCGACCTGCGCCAGTGCGCGTGCCAGCCACTGTGCGGCCTCGCTGGACGAGGTCAACGCCAACGGCGCAGGTGCACCCAGCGCCAGCCACTCAACCAGCATGTCGCGCGGGTCACGCAGGGCGATGACCAGGCGGCCTTCCGGCAGCTGCGGGCGCAGCGCCCACAGCAGCGCGTTGTCCCACCACAGCAACCAGTCGATCACGTTGCCATCTTCGATGCCGCGCGCCGGCAGCGCTTCGCGCCACTGCTGCACCAGCCGCTCCGGGCTGAGTTCGTCGTTGGCCAGGCGCTGCAGGGTCAGGAAATTCTGGAACGCGTCATTGGGCGGGGTCGGCCCGAAGCGATCACCGCGCAGCACGCGGCTGCCGGCAGCCATCACCGTGGCCACACGCTCCACACCCGAACCGGGCGCGCCCCACAGGAACATCGGCCGCACCGGGTTGTCGTCGGCGACTTCGCCCATCGCCGGCCATTCGGCCGGTGCGCGTGCCTGCTGCGGCAGCGGCAATCGGGTGGGTGCCAATTCCCCATGCGCCTGCAACCAGGTTGCCAGTGCACCGGCGCGGTCGCCGGCGCGGTCCTGGGTGGCGCCCAGCCAGCTGCGCACGGCCGCACGCGCCTGCTCGGGTGCGTTGTCCACCAGCCGCTGCACATGCGCGACCGCTGCGCTCGGCTCGCGCTGCAGTAGTGCTTCAACAATCCGCTGCTCGCCGCTGACCCGGCCCGGCTGCAGTGCAACGATGTGCTGGGCGATTGCTTCGGCCTCTTCGGCCTGGTCGTTCATGTCGTGCAGGCTCATCCGCGCTTCCAGCGCCGGCAGATGCTCGGGCATCTGTGCCAACCAGCGCTCGACCACGTCGACCGCTTCTTCGCTGCCGACCTGGGCAACCGCCAGACGCGCCATCCACAGATCGTGGAACTGCGGGTGCGCCTGCACCGCGGCATCCAGCTCACTGCGGGCTTCTTCGTCGCGTCCCAGGCGCTGCCAGGCCATCAACAGCAGCTGCAGCATGGCACGGTCGCCCGGCACCTGCTGCAGCAGCGGGCGCAGATGCTCCAGCGCCTGCAGCGGTTGCCCGGATGCCAATTCCAGTTCACCGGCCATGCGACGCAGGCCGGGAGTATCGCCCTCCGCCGTGGCCAGCACTTCGCGCATCATTTCCGCGGCACGGTCGGCATGGCCCTGGCGCAGGGCCAGCTGCACCACCATGCCACGCAACGCATTGTTGCTTGGGTTCAATTCGACCACGCGACGGAACGCCTGCTCGGCGAAAGCCAGCATGTCCTTGCCCAGGTAGGCAAAGCCCAGCGCGTACAGCACGCGCACATCCCCCGGCAGCTTGGCGCTGGCGGCCGACAGGATGGCCAGCGCACGGTCGGCGTCGCCGCGACGCAGCGCGACCATGCCTTCGATCGCGCCCAGCTCGGGGCTGTCCGGATCGACACGCGCGGCCATGCGGCCGAGGCGGTCGGCCTCGTCGACATCATCCCGGCCCAGCGCCAGATGCGCCTGCATCAGGTAGGCGGAAAATTCATTGGGATTGAGCGAGGTGCTGCGATCCAGTGCCTGCCCGGCGGCATCGATCTGGCGCTGCGCCAGCAGCAGGCCGGCGTGCTGCAGGTGCAGGGCCGCGTCATCCGGGGCCAGGCCCAAGGCAAGCTGCAGACTGCTCTGGGCTTGTTCCAGCTGGCCATGCTGCTGCAGCGCCAGCGCCAACCAGCGGTGGGCGGCGGCGTGCTGCGGTTCGGCGCCAACCCATGCCTGGGCCAGGGTCACGGCCTCGTCGGTGGCATTACGGCGCAGGGCTTCAATGATCTTGTCTTGCATGGCGGTCCAGCGTTAGCGCAAACCCGCATTGTAACGGGCGCGGCCACGCCCGCCGGGTTCAGCCGACGGCAGCGGCCAGGTGCTGCGCCACCCAGCGTTCGGAGAAGCCATCGCCGCGCAGGTTCTCAATGAAGCCGCAGTGGCCGCCCCAGCGCGCGATCTCCAGGTGGGCATCGGCCGGCAGCTGCCAGTGATCGAAGGTGGTGAACGGAATCACCGGGTCATCGGCCGCCATCAGGATCTCGGCCGGCACCTGCAACGCGGCCAGCTTGTTGCCGGCGATGGAATAACCGTCGAAGTACTCCTGCAGCGAACCGTAGTCAGTATGGCGGTCGACCAGCCAACCGGTCAGCGCGCGGATATCCAGCTTCAACACGCTGTCATCGCAATCGGCCAGCTCGGGGAACAGCGCGCGCTTGCGGCGCAGCGAGCCGGTCCATTTGCGGCGGAAATACCAGTCGTACATCGCCGGCCCGCGCTGGATGCTGTCCATGGTGATGGCCGGATCCAATACCGGGCATACCGATGCCACGTGCAGCAGTGGTACACCGGCGGCAGGCGCGTGCAGGGCCAGGCGCAGCACGAAGTTGCCGCCCAGCGAATAGCCCGCAGCCACCATCGGCAAGCCAGCAAAGCGCTGCGCGACATCGGCAGCGGCATTGACCACCTCGCCGATGCGGCAGGAATGGAAGATGCCCGGGTTGAGATGATGGGTGTTGCCGTGATCGCGGAAATTCAGCCGCACCACGTCAAACCCCTGCTCCAGCAGGCGCGCGGTGGTCATGCGCATATAGGCCGACTCGGCACTGCCTTCCCAGCCATGCAGCAGCAACGCCAGCGCCTTGGGCGGCGCGCCCGGCGGGCGGCTGTGCCAGGCCTGCAGGCGCACACCGTCGCCGCCATCGAGCATCAATTCCTGGGTCAATGCACCACTGCCAGCCAGCAGTTGCTGGCCGCGCCGCAGGCGTATCCGGCTCGAGGCCAGCATCGACTGCAGGTGCGGATTGCGCAGCCAGCGCGGTGGCCGGTAGTTGCAGGCGCTCAGCATGACCGACCCGGTTGGCGTTGCTTGCCCAACACAGTGCTGGCCGCGATATGCACCTTACGGCCCTTCCATCACCGCCACGATGCGCGCGCGCGAGGTCTCGGCGATGCGCCGGCGGCCTTCCAGATCCTGGATGGCGATGGGCTCGAGGAAATGCACCTCGCCACGCCGCGCCGGTTCACCGAGCAGGCGCAGGAAATTACCGGCGAAGCTCTCGCCCGGCCCGAACGCCACCGTGGTCTGCGCGTCACCGCGCACGCCATAGCGCAGCGCGATCGGCTGTACCGGCACCCCAGCCTCAACCGCTGCCTGGAAGATACGTGCATGGAACGGGCCGACTTCACGACCGCCGCGGGTGCGCCCTTCCGGGAATACGGCCACCGGCCGCTGCTCCTGCAGGCGCTTGACCATTTCCTCCATCACCCCACCCAGCGACTCGGTGTTGCCGCGCTGGTGGAAGATGGTATGGCCACGGCTGGCCACCCAGCCGACCACCGGCCAGCCGGCGATCTCGCGCTTGGCGACGAAGCCGACCATCTTCTGGCTGTGGATCACGCAGATATCGACCCAGCCCACATGGTTGGCGACGAACAGCACCGCACCAGGCAGCGGCTGGCCAACGCGCTGCAGGCGGAAGCCGAATATCCACATCAAACCACCCGACCACCAGCGCACGACCCGCTCTTCCAGTGGGTTGCTGGCGGGGCCCAAACGCCCCAACGGCTGCGTCATCAGCAGCAGGATCAGCGGTAGAAACAGGACAATGTGAACCAGCAGCAGCGGGGCGCGGTACAGGTAACGGAACACGCGGGCCACACCGCCCTGGCGGGCGGGACGGGGGGAAGTCATCCCTGCACGATACCGGATGCGGTCCGGCTTCCGCCAGCACGGCAGCGCAAGCGGCAGTCTTTCCAACCGCACATGTAAAAAGGTGCGCCGTGCCACACTATCGGCAGGAAGTGCCAGACGGCCTTTCGAATCGGGGTACGCCGGCACCTTTCCCGGCATGAAGTGTGTACAACAACACTATCGTTCAGGGGAGCGGCAAGATGGACCGGCAGCTGCTGTCATCGACAGAAGACATGCTGCATTTGTTCTCTGCGGCATTGGAGCAAATCGGCAATGGCGTCATTCTGTTCGACGACGCCAACACCATTCTGTACGTCAACCTTGCGATGGAAAGCATCTCCGGCTGGTCGCGCGCCGAGCTGCAGGGCAAGAACCTGGGCACCTTGGCGCCCAAGAGCATGCGCGAGCGCTACAACACCCGCCTCTACCCCGGCGCCAGCAACCGCGTACAGGAACTGGAAGCCGATCCGCATGACATCCAGTTGATCCGCAAGGACGACGTGCCCTGCTGGATCAGCGTCACCCTGTCGCACCTGGCCGACAACGGCCGCAGCATCCACCTGGCGCTGGTCAACGACGTCACCGCCAGGCGCTCGGCCCAAGCGCGCGAGCGGCTGTTGTCGCTGGGCTTCGATGAGACCCAGAGCGCGGTGCTGATCACCGATGCCGAAGGCCGCATCGTGCATCTGAACAAGGGCTTCCGGCGCCTGTTCGGGTTCCTGGACAGCGAGGCGATGGGCCAGTACGTGCCGGCTTTGCTGGCCCCGGACAACTACTCGCCCGACCGCGTGGGGGTGTATTTCGCGCGCCTGTTGGCCGGGCAGCCGATCCGCGCCGACGAGCGGCTCTACCGCAAGAACGGGCAGCCGCTATGGTGCTCGGTCAGCACCAACCCGATCTTCGATGATTACGGCACGCTGGTGAATCTGGTCATCGTGTTGATGGATATCACCCGTACCAAGGTGCATGAAGTCCTGCAGCACAAGATGCTCGACGCGATGGTGCGCGAAGTGCCTACCGCCGAGGTCATGCAGATGATGTGCCTGGAGGTGGAAAAGATCGCCCCGCAGGTGCTGTGCTCGGTGCTGCGGGTGGAAGAAGGGCGCCTGCGTCACCTGGCTGGGCCAAGCCTGCCCGAGGCCTATATACGGCTGGTGGACGGCATACCCGCCGCGCCGAAGACCGGCAGCTGCGGCACCGCTGCATACAGCGGCCAGACCGTGATCAGCCGCGACATCGCCACCGATCCCAACTGGGAGGGCCTCAGCCACCTGGCCCTGCAGCACGGCCTTGCGGCCTGCTGGTCGACGCCGATCAAGGCCAACGATGGCCGCGTACTCGGCACCTTCGCCTTCTACTACCGCCAGCCCTACGACCCGGACAGCTTCCATCGCCGGCTGGTGGAGGTGATCGTGCATCTATGCGCGCTGGCATTGGAACGCGAGGAGGCGCGCAACCGGATCCGCCGGCTGGCGTTCTACGATGACCTCACCGGCCTGCCCAACCGCAGCCTGCTGCACGCCCAGGCCGACCAGGCGATCACCGCCGCCGACCACCAAGGGCAGACATTGGCGGTGATGTTCATCGATCTGGACCGCTTCAAACAGATCAACGACTCCTTCGGTCACCCCGGTGGCGATGAGTTGCTGCGCACGGTGGCGCGCCGGCTGCAGGAAGAAACCGGGCCGATGGACATCGTCGGCCGGCTGTCCGGCGACGAATTCGTGGTGATCCTCAACCGCTGCGACGTGGCTGCCGCCAGCGAGCGCAGCGAACGCATCCTGCGCACCCTCGGCCTGCCGCTGGCGCTGGGCGAGCTGGAGATCCGGCCGTCGGCCAGCATCGGCATCAGCATCTTCCCGCACGATGGCGGCAACATGGACTCGCTGCTGCACCATGCCGACGTGGCCATGTACCAAGCCAAGCACAACGGCCGCAACCGCGTGCGCTTCTACAGCAGCGAGATGGACGAATGCTCGCAGGAGCGGATGGCGCTGGAAGCCGCCCTGCGCGAGGCCTTGGAACAGGGCCAGCTACAGCTGCATTACCAGCCGCAGATCGATATCCACAGCGGCCAGCTGCACAGCGTGGAAGCATTGGCACGCTGGCAGCATCCGCGCCTGGGCAGCGTGCCGCCGGTCCGCTTCATTCCCCTGGCCGAAGAAGCCGGGCTGATCGGCGACCTCGGCCAATGGGCGCTCGGCGAAGCCTGCCGGCAACTGGGCCGCTGGCGTCACGAGGGCCTGGATGTGCCATCGGTGTCGGTGAATCTGTCGCCGACCAACTTCCACAGCGCGGCATTGCCGGACTGCATCAGCCAGATCCTGCAGCAGGAATCACTGACTGCCGCCGACCTGATCCTGGAAATCACCGAAGACGTGCTGCTGGACGGCGACCCGATCACCCTGCAGACCCTGCGTCAGGTACACGCACTTGGCGTGCGACTGTCGATGGATGATTTCGGCACCGGCTATTCCAGCCTGAGCTACCTGCGCCAGCTGCCGATCAGCGAGCTCAAGCTGGACCGCAGCTTCGTGCACGGCATCGAAGGCGACAAGGTCGCCAGTGCGCTTACCCAGGCCATCGCCCATATCGGCCAGAGCCTGCAGTTGAAGGTGGTGGCAGAAGGGGTCGAGAGCCTGGAGCAGCTGAAGCTGTTGGGCGCGCAGGGTTACGAGGTGGCGCAGGGTTTCCATTTCACCCCTGCCTTGCCGGCGCCAGCGCTGGCGGACTGGGTGCGCGAGCATTTGCCGGTGGCGGTGATGGTTTAGTTGGTGGTTGCTGGGGTGGTGTCGGAGCAACAGCAAAAGCAAAAGCTACCCCTCCCCAGCCCTCCCCTTCGCTGCGCGAAAGGGAGGGGGTAAAGCTGCGCCCCCTCCCTTTGCCGCAGGCAAGGGGAGGGTTGGGGAGGGGGGCTTTTCAGCTCTTGGCTCTTGGCACTTAGCCCCAACCACCAACCACTCACCCAACAGCCACAACCGCCAAGGTCAGCCGCGAAATGCACACCGGCTTGCCGGCCTCATCCTCGATGCGGATCTCCCACACCTGGGTGGTGCGGCCTACATGCAGCGCGCGCGCAGTGCCGGTGACCACGCCGCTGCGTGCAGCGCGCAGATGGTTGGCATTGATCTCCAGGCCAACGCATACCTGCTGGGTCGTGTCCACGCAGAGATTGCCGGCGCTGCTGCCCAGCGTCTCGGCCAGCACCACCGAGGCACCACCGTGCAGCAGGCCGTAGGGCTGCTTGGTGCGCGCGTCCACCGGCATCGTCGCCTGCAGCCAGTCATCGCCGGCGGCGGTGAAGACGATGCCGAGATGGTCGATCAACGTGTTGCGGCTCAGCTCATTGACCAGCTTCAGGTCGACCGGCGCAAGGAATACTTGGCTCATTGCAGCTACCTGTCAGGGGAATGGAAGGCTCAGAGGATGGGGACCAGCCCGGCACCGAACGCCGTCAGCATGCGTACCAGCACCCATTTGGGGCCGACATTCACTTCCGGGAAATCGCCAACCGCGGTGTAACAGCTATGGAAACGCGGGTCCTGCCGTTGCAGCGGCTGCGGGCAGTCCGGGCCGGGTTTGAAGGCGTAGTCGGTGGCATAACGCCAGGGCCAGAAATCCAGGATCGGCAACGCCTCGGAGGCCTTGCCAATGCTGTAATTCAGCCCGGACAGCACCGGCGGCTTTTCGCGTGGCGCCACCACCCAGGAGTTGTCCGGGTGCACATCGCGCAGGATGCTCTGCGCCAATTGTTCGGCAAAGGCAGGGTCCTCGATGATCACCGCGCCTTCGGTGTTGTAGTTCTCACTGCGCGGATCGAAGTTGTGGGTGCCGATCACACCGATGCGGCGGTCCACCACCAGCGACTTGGCATGCAGGCCCATGCGCGCACCGCGACGGGTGACCGGCAGCGGTCGGTTGACCGCGCGCGTGCCGAGGAACGAGGGCCGGGTTTCGGTACGCAGTACCTCGCGCTCGACCTCGCTGCCATCGGCAGTGAGCCGACGCCCTGGGCCACTGCCGCTGCCACTACCGCGAACATTGCTGCCGGCCGCACTGCCACCCATCACCCGCCGCCGTACCGGTGCCGGCGGCTCGCCGTCCAACGGTGCTGGCAGCAACTGCGCATAGTCGATGGGCGCATCCAGCGGGAACGGTTTGTACTCGTAGATGTTGAAGCCCAGCTCGCGCATGTTGCGGCGCTTGTACTTGTAGGACAGCGCATAGACGATGGGGTTGTCAGTCGCCGCCAGGCTGTTGGTCGAGACCACCACGCGCGGCGGCACCTCGCGCTTGCGCAGGTCCTTGAACAGTTTCTGCGCGGGCTTGGACAGCACCAGGTACGGCGTCTGCAGCAGCACCTCGCTCTGCGCCTGGGCAATAAGCGCATCCAGTTTCGGCTCGGTCACATGCTGGCCATTGAGCGGCTGCGCCTCGCGCTCGCGCCGATGCTTGCGCGGCAGGTCAGCGACATAGCTGACCGCACTCACCGGCAGCGCAGTATCAACAAACGCCTGTTCGATGAACTCCGGATCCGAGGCTTCCTCATCCACCCGTGCGATCCGCTCGGGGCGCCGGAACGCGGCCTCCGGCATGGCCGGCACGCCATCGTTCAACAAGGTCCTGCCGACATCGTTCAGGCGCTCGGCCGGCACACTGCGCCGCGCCACCCAGAAGGCCTGGAAGTTGGCCGCCATCTCGCGTGCTTCCGGCCCGGCCACCACCACGTCGCGGTCGCGGAAGTTGTACTCGCTGTCCCAGTCGTAATAATCGTCCTGGTAATTGCGCCCACCGACCACCCCGATCACATCGTCGATCACCAGCAACTTGTTGTGCATGCGCTGGTTGAAACGGCGGAAGCAGCACAGCACGCTGCCGGCATAGTCGAAGTAACTGAGCTTGGCCTTGCCGAACGCCGGGTTGTAGACACGCAGCTCGAAATTGGCATGCGCGCCGGACAGGGCACCGAGCATCTGCAGGTCGGAGATCGCCGAGAGCTGGTCGATCAGCACCCGCACCTTGACCCCGCGGCGAGCGGCGGCCAGCAGTTCATCGATCACCATCCGCGCACTGTCGTCGGTGTCGAAGATATAGGTCTGCAGGTCAACGCTGCGGGTGGCACTGCGGATCAGGTTCAGCCGTGCGATCAGCGACAACTCGCCCTCGTCGACGATGGTGGCGTAATGCCGCGGCACCTGCGCGGTGGATTCAGCAATGGCCTTGCCACCCAGCGCACGCAACGGCGAATCCAGCGCGCAGCGGTCGGGTTTGTCACAGTCCACCACAGTGGAACGCGCGGCCACGGCGATGCCTTCGGCACGCTCGCGCTGCTGATTGGACAGCGAGGCACAACCGCTGGCCAGCAGGACCGCCAGCACCAGGAAAAGACGAATCACAGCTTTCACGTTTTGGGGGCGCCAACCAGGCGTGTACGCAGTACGAATATCACTCGATCACTCAGGGCCATCTGCCAGCTATCCATGCCATATCGGCCGCGCAGGATGGTACCGCGACTGACAAGGTCGCAATCATAGCCGGGCCGCGCGCATTCAGGCTTTGCCAGGCGCATCACTTCAGGCCGGCTGATGCCACGGATCGACAAGCGTCCCTGTACATCGCCGCCACTTTCGGTCAAGCGCGGGTCATAGGGATCGGAGTCAAACTCCACCACCGGGTAGCGCGCCGCATCAAAGAAGTCCTCGCCACGGATCCAGCCGGTATAGCGTGGCCGGTCGGGGATCTCCACGTATTCGGTGTACATGCGCAGCCGCACCTGGTGGCGGCCATCGGGCAGCACCGTGATCCAGCCCTCGAAGCGCGGGAAAACACCCTCGACCTTCTGCCCGAAGCGGGTACGTATTTCAAAGCCAAAACGGGAATGTGCCGTGTCGAAATGCAATGGCTCGGCCGCTAGGGCCGAGCCAGACAGCATCAACAGAATCAGCAGCAGCCCAAACCGCGCCGCCGCCATGGACTCAGGGCCACCAGAATGCGGTCAACTTGGCGATGCCGGGTTCGATCGCCGCCTCCATCGGCAACGACAGCACCGCGACCGACGCCGGCGGCATGCCGCGGTAATCACCGGTCTGGCCACTGTGCATCAGCGCCACCAGCTGCTCCAGTCCCGGGTTGTGACCGACCACCAGCACGCGCTCCACCTCGCTGTGCTCGTCCAGCAGGGCCGCCAGGGTGCCCGGCGCAGCATCATAGATGCGTTCTTCCAGGCGTTGCTCGACGTAACCGGTACGCTCGAGCACCGCCTCCAGGGTCTCCCGGGCACGGCGGGCCGGCGAGCACAGCACCCGGTCCGGCACCAACTTGTTTTCCTGTAACCAACGGCCGGCCGCCTCGGCCTCGGCCAAGCCATGCGGTGAGAGGGGCCGGTCGATGTCGGCTTGGCCATTGGCCGCCGGTTCGGCATGGGCATGTCGCAGCAGGATCAATTCACGCATGGTCGGGTAGTACTCCTGTCAGACCTTGTTCAACCACTTGAGCAGCGGCTCCCAGTCCTGCTGGTGCTCGCGTACCTGTGCTGAGTGATAGTCGAACAGGCTGCGCCCGAGCCCGACCATCACCACATAACTCTGGCTGTCGCGCAGCTGCGCGACCACCTCATACGGCCATTCGGCCAGCATCTGCCTTGCCTGTTGCGAGGTCTGCGTCCACGGCTTGGTGCGGTTGAGCACCAGCCCCACCGGCACCGCCCGCGAGTGGATGCGCTTGATCTTGGACAGGCTGTTGAGGAAGCCGACGATGGCCTCGATGTCCAGCGCCGAGGGCAGCACCGGCACCACCACCGCATCGGCGATGTCGATGAAGCGCTCCAGGTCCTCGCCATAGGCACCGGCCGGGGCATCGATGATGACCTGCTCGGCGCCATCGGGAATGAGTTTTTCCCAGTTCTTCTTGCGGTGCACGTCCACCGGCAGCACGGCGCTCTCCAGGATCGAGCGGCGTTGCGCCCAGCGGGTGCTGGAGCCCTGCGGGTCGGCATCGGCGATCACCGTTGCCAAGCCGGACAAGGCCGAGTGGGCGGCCAGATGGGTAGCGATGGTGGTCTTGCCGACACCGCCTTTGGAGCCGGCTACCAGAATCGTCTTCATGCACGCCTCGTTTTCGCGGGACTTGCCCGCAGCGTACACCGGCCCGCGTTACCAAAGGTAGTCATCCGGTGAGGAAGCCGCCCCGGCAAGGCCTGCGGCTTTGCTATCGTGTCGCCCCCGGCATTGGAACCACCATGAGCGAGCTGCAGGACCTCACCGCACTGATCCGCGCCAACACCGCGCTGATCGTCATCGAAACGCAGGATGAGACCCGTATCGTGGGCCTGTTCCGCGAAGCCTTGATGCATGTGTGGCGCTCGCTGTACCGCTGGTCGATCACCGAGGGCCTGCGCCGCATCGACATGGACCGCGAGGACGAGGCGGTCGGCCCGCCCGATGCCAGCGCCGCCCTGCGCATGATCCAGGAGGCCGACCAGCGCGGCATCTACCTGCTGCTCGATTTCCACCCCTACCTGGGCTACGCCAGCCACCAACGGCTGCTGCGCGACATCATCCAGCGCCGCCACAGCCAGCCGCACGTAGTGGTGCTGGTCGGCGCCAAGGTCGAGCTGTCGGCCGAACTGGAAGCACTGGCGACCCGCTTCAATCCGCGCCTGCCCGATGCCAACGCGCTGCTGAAGATGCTGCGCGAGGAAGCGGCCAGCTATGCCCAGGAGAACGGCGGGCGCCGGGTCGAGGTGGACCAGGAGGCGGTGCAGCAGATCCTGCGCAACCTGCGCGGGCTGAGCATGACCGACGCCCGCCGCATCGCCCGCCAGCTGATCTTCGCCGACGGCGCGCTGAAAGCCGACGACCTGCCGCAGCTGGCCAAGCTCAAGTTCGAGCTGCTCAACCGCAGCGGCCACCTGCATTACGAATACGACTCGGCCCGCTTCAGCGACGTGGCCGGTGCGCGCCGGCTCAAGCGCTGGATCGAGCAACGCCGCGCAGTCTTCGTCTCCGGCAACGCCCCGCCCGGCTTGGACCCGCCCAAGGGCATGCTGCTGCTCGGCGTGCAGGGCTGCGGCAAGTCGATGCTGGCCAAGGCCACTGCCGCCGGTTTCGGGGTGCCGCTGCTGCGCCTGGACTTCGGCACGCTGTACAACAAGTACCACGGCGAGACCGAGAAGAACCTGCGCGACGCGCTGGCCTCGGCCGAGCAGCTGGCGCCCTGCGTGCTGTGGATAGACGAGGTAGAGAAGGGGCTGGCCAGTGGCGGGGAGGACGGCGGCGTGTCGCGCCGCGTGCTTGGCTACCTGCTGACCTGGATGGCCGAGCGCAGGGCACCGGTGTTCATCGTCGCCACCGCCAACCAGGTGCAGGAACTGCCGGCCGAACTACTGCGCAAGGGCCGCTTCGACGAAATTTTCTTCGTCGACCTGCCCTCGCCCGATACCCGCGTCGAGCTGCTGCACCTGCATCTGCAGCGTCGCCAGCTGCAGCCGGACCTGTTCGCCCTGCCCGCCTTGGCAGCAGCCAGCGAAGGCTTCTCCGGTGCCGAGATCGAGCAGGCGGTGGTCGCCGGCCTATATGCCGCGCATGCCGAGCAGAAACCGCTGGACACCGAGCTGCTGATGGACGAGATCCGCAACACAAGACCGCTGTCGGTGCTGATGGCCGAACAAGTGCAGTCATTGCGTGACTGGGCGCGCGAGCGCACCGTACCAGCGGATTGAAGCTGCTCGAAGGCGCAATCACTGTCATACGCAGTAGTGCCGAGCCATGCTCGGCAGAAGCTTTCCCAGCCAAAGCAAAAGCCCCCCTCCCCAACCCTCCCCTTCGCGATGCGAAAGGGAGGGCGCAAGCGGTAGTGCCGAGCCATGCTCGGCAGAGGCTTTCCCAGCCAAAGCAAAAGCACCCCTCCCCAACCCTCCCCTTTGCCATGCGAAAGGGAGGGCACAAGCGGTAGTGCCGAGCCATGCTCGGCAGGGGCTTTCCCGGCCAAAGCAAAAGCACCCCTCTCCAACCCTCCCCTTCGCGATGCGAAAGGGAGGGCGCAAGCGGACCTGCCACATCATTCAATAATCCGAAACCACGTCTGGTTACGCCCACTATCCATGGCAGCAGACAAGCACGGCGTGATGTCCGGGAAACTGCCTGCATATCTCAATCGCGCGTTCATCCCACGCGCAGGCTGCGGGCTCATGGCGATCCCTGTTCTCAAACCACCCAGGCTCAGGAGTAACGATTGCCGAAGTGACCCCACTCTCGGTGAGCGTATCAGCCGGAAAGACCAGGTACTCGGAATCTCGCAAAGCGGTCGGCCAGTCCCGCAAGTCGACGCCATTTTCCTCAAGCCAATCCCGTGTGCAGCACCAGTAGTAATCCCACGCACCAGGTGACAGGTCGTCCTGCCACATCTGGAATGGCTTCATTTGCATGGCAACGGCTGCTCCCATGGCATGTCCATCGCTGACATCCGTACCCAAGGGCAATACGACCAGCGCATAGAATTTCATCGGAACCGGGAACCTTGATATCTGAACCAACCCACGATGCAAAGCGAGTCCATGGCTCAGCGTACATCACGGGCGCAGTATCTATCTGCGCGTACGCCTGACTTCCGGCTTGCGCTGCACTTACCCGGGCTACACCAACGGAGCACGCATACGCTGTTTGTAGGAGCGGTGTAAGCGGCGAAGCAGGTACTGCATCAGATAGCACAGCTGCGAGGACTCTCAGCAATGTCAGCTTCGCGGCTTACGCCGCTCCCACAAACGGAACCCTAGCCATCAACTATGGAGTCACGCGGTATGCGCTTGATGTCAGCTGGTTGGCGACACTGGCGGTGCAACCCAGTCGACTGGCGGCAGCAAGGGCTCATCCTGATGCTGCAGCAATCTGCGCATTGCCGGGATCTCGCCTTCTTCGCCAAACCAGCGCATATAGACCTGCGGCTCGACGGTCGATGCTTTGCGTGCGGGGTCATTGTTGTTCAAGAACTCGGCGCTACGAAACAACAACCAATCCAGCTGACGAAGATGCTCAGCTGAATTTTCGGCTGTTTCAGGCAGCACCTCGAACTTCGCCAGCAGTTGCGAGCCGGCTTTGGCCATCAACATCGTGTCGCTGTCAGCCATGCGCTGTAGCAGCTTGCGACACTGCTGGCGCTGATGGATATCGGACTCATCTGCTGGGCACAGCGAAAGTGCCGTTCTCAACTCCGGTTGCCACATGCCAGATGCGATGCTGAAGAGCGTCGCCACCCGCTCATGTTCTGCATACCGGCCATTGTTGGCCTGTTGCCATTGCAGCGCCCGCTGTGGCTGCACCACAGGCCAGATCATACCGGTGGTCGCCGCGTCCAGCAGCCGTATTATCGAGGGAAACTTATCGTCGTAACGTGGCGCGTCCAAAGCGCGTTTCTTGGCCTTGTCGGCACCGGCCTGATCTCCATGCTTCTGCCCCCAGCGCATCAATAACAACTGCGCGTCAGCGCCGTCTTCTGCCTGCAGCGTCGCCACTGCTTTCTCCACCGCACAATCGCCGCCATCAAGGCAGCGCCGCACGGCGGTGGCGGCAATCAAGGGCTCATCGCTGCCCTTGGCGATGGCTTCCAGCAACCAGCGCTCCGCTTCCGGCGCGGGCTGCAACTGACCGGTCTGCAGATCGAGCGAAATCGGTGCCAATCCAGCGGCGGCATACAGTTTCAGCGGTTCGCCGGTCGCTGCCAGCTTGCGCGCCTGTTCCATCCGCGCCTGGTTCTGTGCTTGTACGTGCACCAACAACTCTTCAGGAGCAAGGCCGTCCTGGTCATCCACAGCAGCCTGTGCACCTGCGTTTGCAGTGATCGCGCATAGCAGCAGTGCCCACATTCCCTGTTTACGCATGCCAGTTTCCCTCCAAGAGCATCAAGCTTTGCGGCGCAGACTCAAACCAGCCGGTCCAACACCCAGACCCTCGCGAGCAAGACCACCAACGACAACACAATGCCCCATCCCGCAGCCCCGGTAAGCGCAGCGTCTCCCGGACAGCATTACATGTCCGGATGCCGAGTGACACGAATCTACTTATCAATACAAAGATTGCAAAGCGCTGCCGCCTATTCTCTGATAGCTCGCTTACCCGGGCTACCGGTAATGCGCCCCTCTTTCCAGCATGGAACGATCGAATCACCGGCACGACGGCAAACGGTAGGTACTCGGCTCCGTAGGTGGTGGAACCTTCCAGTCAGCTGGCGGGTGCGGAGATACCCTGCAGAGGGTCAACAGATGCCGCGTCGCAGACAGCTCGCCGCTCTCTGTCAACCATTGCACCAGTTCACCCACGCTGACTTTTGTATTGGTCTGCTCGGCCCCTTCACCAAGAAGGTAAGCCCCTGCAGAGTGAATCCACTCCAATTCACGATAGCGCGCTGACCATTCCGCTCTGGCCACAGGGTCTACCTCAAGCTCGGCCATTCGTGCGGCGCCCAGACGCGCCATGAGCAAGGAACTGCTGCCGGCCATGACAGTCAACAAATGCCGGCACTGCTGGCTCTTTTCGGCGCTCAACCCCGGAGGCATGCATGCTTCCGAAACTTGGGTTGCGTCAGCGGGAAATCGATTCACTGCAATCCCCAGCACGGTAGCCAAGCGGTCTTGCTCGGTGTCGTGGATCTTCGGGTCCTGCAACCATGCTTCAAGCTGAGCAGGATCCGATGGAGGCCATGCGACATCATGCGTCGCATCAGATAGCAATCCAATCGCCGCCGTGACCGGGTCACGGTAGCTCTTCGCCTGAGCGACCCGCTGCCAAGCATTTTGGGCTTCGGCAGGATCCTTTTGGTGTTCTGCCAAACGCAGCAGCAACAGCTGGCTCCCTGCATTGTCGACATCCCCAACTCGCAATGAAGCCACCGCTTCCTCAACATCGCATTTGTCCATGCGAATGCATCGATCAATCATTGCAGCTGCTATCAATGGATCGTTCGAGCCTATCCGATACGCCCGCAGCAGCCGTTCGTCCACCTCAGGTGCATTGGTGATGCTTCCTCGCATATATGCTTGGGTTATTGGCTCCAACAACCAAGCCGCGTACAGCGTTCGAGGCTGATCACTTTTGGCGAGACTACTTCCCACAAGCTCCAGCCTCTGCTTTCCCCAAGCCTCCCTCTGCTCAACTCGCTGCTCGGGCGCCATCGTAGAATCAGCGGTATATGCAACCGCTCCTGCACTGACCATCAGAAGAACCAATCCGGCCATCGCCAACCAAGGTTTACGCATCCTGCTTTCCTCGTTGTGAAGCATCCAAGCTCACATCCTGACTCAAACCAGCCGGTCCAACACCCAGACCCAAGCCGGCAAGGTGAGCAATGACAACACAATGCCATAACCCACCATTGCCGCTGCCAATCGCGGTGCCAGCCGGTGCGAGATGGCCAGGGCGGCAGCGGTGATCATGGTCGGCATCGCGGTTTCCAGCACATTGACCCGCAGCATTTCGCCCTGCAGGCCAAATGCCCACGACAGCGGCAATGCTACAGCCGGCAGCACCAAAAGTTTGAGTAGCAGACCAACGCCCAACGGGGCCAGTTCAGCGCGCGACAGCCGCAGCTGGATGGTCAGGCCCACCGCCAGCATCACCAGCGGCAGCATCGCGTCGGATACGTTCTTCAATGCGCCGGCGATCCATGTCGGCGGTGAGGCCGGCATCACCAGCAAAGCGAAGATCAATGCCCACAGCGGCGGGAACCTGGCGATGCGCAGCAGGATCTGACCAGTGCTTGGCGGGGTATCGCCGCTGTATCGGGCCAGCACATACAGACCGAACGTCGACAGCATCACGAAGGTGCCGAACTGGTCGTAGACCACCGCATACGGCAGGGCGTGGTCACCCAGCAGCGCGCGCACCATCGGGTAGCCAATGAAGCTGGAATTGCACAGCGCCACGCACAGCAGCAGCACCGCATGCACCTGCCGCTCGAAACCGAATACGCGTGTGGCCAGGCTTACCAGGGCCAGCGTCAACAGCATCAGCAGCCACGGCGTCAGCATGATGCCGATCAACGAGGCATCCAGCTGCAGCCGCGGTACATAGGTGAGCACCGCCGCCGGCAGGCAGATGTACAGCACCACCTTGTTGAGCACGTCGGCGGCGTTGTCCGGAAATACCCGGAAACGTGCGAAGACCATGCCCAGAGCGAGCATGGCCAGGATCAGTGCGAAAGCGTCGAATGCCATGATGCAAGCATGCGCCGGGCTGCCCCGCAGGGGAAATCAGCGCCGGCTCAAAATCTCCCGTGAAGCGCCATCAAGGTGTGCCAGCGCTGCCTCACCTGTGCAGCCTTACGGCCAGGCTGGCGGTTTGGCCGCCCAAGCCTGCTGTACCTGCGACAGCTGTGCACGCTCGGCGTCATTCCACGTCGGCAGCAGCTGAGCATAGCCCGTGGTTTCGCTCCATTGCCCCGGCTCGGTGCGTACGGCAGCGGCATACCAGGCAACGGCTTCGTCCTTGCGCTCCAGTTTCCACAGCACCAGTGCCAGCGTCATCGGCAGCCATGAGGGGTTGCCGCGGGTGCCTTCAGCTGCCCTGCTCCACAGGGCCAAGGCGTCCTGCGCATCGCCGCGACGGTACAGATCCCAGCCCTGGTTCCAGCGCAGGCTGCGGGCCTGCACGGAAGTGTCGGCGACGGCGGCCATGGCCTCCTCGTACAGCTTGCCGCCCAACTCGGTACGCCCATCACGGTAGGCAATGCTGGCAAGCTGCGCAGTGGCTTCCACGCCCTTGCGGCCGCGCTCACGCAGTTTCATCAGCTGATCGACCGCGTCGGCCTGTTCAGGCGGCACGATATGGATCGGCTTGGCCGCCACATCGTCATCGAAATAGAACTCGTTGATCTTCGGCAGGCTCTGCGCCTGCGCGTTTGCAAACAGCAGCGACGCCAGCACGACCACGCCGGCGACCACGCGCTTTGTAACCCCCATGACTGCAATCCCCATCGAACTGTTATCCCCCACCCGGCCCCGATCCTAACCGCTCCGGGCGCTACGCGCGACGGGTTACAGGGTGATGAAATCCCCCACTGCTACAATCCGCGGCTGCCACCGGCCTCCCGGTTGGCACCTGCCAGCCGTTTCCGCAATGGGCCAGCCATGACCAGCACCGCCGAACTTACCTCGCCTGCCTCCGCCAACGATCCGCTGATCGGCGTGCGTGATTCTGATTACACTTTGGATCACAAATACACGCGCACCGATGGCCGCATCTACCTGAGTGGCGTGCAGGCCTTGGTACGCCTGCCCTTGATGCAGCAGCAGCGCGATGCCGCGGCCGGGCTGAATACCGGCGGCTTCATCAGTGGCTACCGTGGCTCGCCGCTGGGCGGCTTCGACCTGGAGCTGTGGCGGGCGCGCAAGCACCTGGAAGCGGCCAAGGTGAAGTTCGTCCCCGGCCTCAACGAGGACCTGGGCGCGACCATGGTCTGGGGCACGCAGCAGACCAACCTGTTCCCCGGTGCCAAGGTCGATGGCGTGTACGGCATGTGGTACGGCAAGGGCCCGGGCGTGGACCGCTGCGGTGACGTGTTCAAGCACGCCAATGCCGCCGGCGCCTCCAAGCATGGCGGCGTGCTGGCGCTGGCCGCCGACGACCATGCCTGCCGCAGCTCCACCCTGCCGCACGGCAGCGAAGAAGAGTTCGTCAGCGCGATGATGCCGGTGCTGAACCCGGCCGGCGTGCAGGACATCCTCGACATGGGCCTGGTCGGCTGGGCGATGAGCCGTTACACCGGCCGCTGGATCGGCTTCAAGACGATTGCCGAAACGGTGGAGTCCTCGGCCTCGGTGGACGTCAACCCGTTCGCCCGCCAGATCATCCTGCCGGAAGATTTCGAGATGCCGGCCGCCGGCCTCAACATCCGCTGGCCGGACCCGCCGATGGAGCAGGAAATGCGCCTGCACCGTTATGCGGTGAAGGCCGCGCAGGCCTTCGCCCGCGCCAACGGCATCGACAAGGTGGTGATGGATTCGCCGCGGGCGCGGCTGGGCATCGTCACCACCGGCAAGAGCTACCTGGACGTGCTGCAGGCGCTGGAATACCTGGGCCTGGACGAAAAGGCCTGCGCCGACATCGGCATCCGCGTCTACAAGGTCGGCATGACCTGGCCGCTGGAGCCGCAGGGCATCGGTGAGTTCGCCCGCGGGCTGCAAGACATCGTGGTGGTGGAGGAGAAGAAGGCCTTCATCGAGCGGCAGATGAAGGAATACTTCTACAACTGGCCGGCCAACTGGGGCGCGCGCCCGTCCATCGTCGGCAAGTACGACGAGCAGGGCGAGTGGATCCTGCCGTCCACCGGCGAACTGACCCCGGCGACGATTGCCGGCGTTATTGGTCGCCGCATCCAGCGCTTCTTCAACACCGAATCGATTGAAGAACGCCTGCGCTGGATGGACGTCAAGGAAGCCGAGATGGCCTTGCCGCGCGCACAGTTCCCGCGCGTGCCGCATTACTGCTCCGGCTGCCCGCACAACACCTCCACCAAGGTGCCGGAAGGCTCGCGTGCGCTGGCCGGCATCGGCTGCCACTACATGGTGACGTGGATGGACCGCGATACCGACACCTTCACCCATATGGGCGGCGAAGGCGTCACCTGGGCCGGCCAAGCCGCGTTCACCGACACCGAGCACGTGTTCCAGAACCTCGGCGACGGCACCTATTTCCACAGCGGCTCGCTGGCGATCCGCCAGGCCATCGCCGCTGGCGTCAATATCACCTACAAGATCCTCTACAACGATGCGGTGGCGATGACCGGCGGCCAGCCGGTGGACGGCACCCTGACCGTGCCGCAGATCGCCCAGCAGATGCGTTCGGAAGGCGTGCACACCATCGTGCTGCTGTCCGACGACATCAACAAGTGGAAGGCGCGTCGTCACGAATTCCCGGCCGATGTGGAGTACCACGACCGCGCCGAACTCGACGCCGTGCAGCAGCAGCTGCGCACGGTGAAGGGCACCAGCATCCTGATCTACGAACAGACCTGCGCCACCGAGAAGCGCCGCCGCCGCAAGCGCGGCAAGATCGTCGACCCGGCCAAGCGCACCATGATCAATTCGCTGGTCTGCGAAGGCTGCGGTGACTGCGGCGAGAAAAGCTTCTGCGTGTCGGTGTTGCCGAAGGAAACCGAGTTCGGGCGCAAGCGCGACATCGACCAGTCCAACTGCAACAAGGACTTCACCTGCACGACGGGCTTCTGCCCGAGCTTTGTCACCGTGCACGGCGGCCAGCTGCGCAAGGGCAGCAAGAGCGGCTCCGCCAGCCTGCTCGACAAGCTGCCGGCGCCAACCTTCCGCACCGATTTCTCGCAGCCGTGGAACATCCTGATCACCGGCGTCGGCGGCACCGGCGTGGTGACCATCGGCGCACTGCTGGGCATGGCCGGCCACCTCGAAGGCAAGGGCGCCAGCGTGCTCGACCAGACCGGTCTGGCGCAGAAGGGCGGCGCAGTCACCACCCATATCCGCATCGCCAATACGCCGGCCGACATCCACGCGGTGCGCATCGCCGCCGGTGAAGCCGACCTGGTGCTGGGCTGCGACATGGTGGTGGTCAACGACTACTGGGCGCTGTCCAAGGTGCGCGGCGAGCGTTCGCAGGTGGTGTTGAACACCTACGAAGCGATGCCCGGCACCTTCACCACCCACCCGGACATGCAGTTCCCGGCCGCCGACATCATTGCCGGGGTGAAGCTGGCACTGGGCGGCCGCGACCCGATCCTGCTCGACGCCACCCAGCTGGCCACCGCCCTGCTCGGCGATGCGATTGCCTCCAACCTGTTCATCCTCGGCTTCGCCTGGCAGCAGGGCCTGGTGCCGCTGTCGCTGGAATCGCTGATGCGCGCGGTGGAGCTCAATGGCGCTGCCGTGACCATGAACCAGACCGCGTTCGCCTGGGGCCGTCTGGCCGCCATCGATCCGCAGGCCGTACAGCAGGCCGCCGGCCTGGTGCGCAACGCGCCTACCGATGCCGAGCGCAAGCCGGCCGCGCTGCGCGAACTGCCGCCGGGCGAATGGGAAGGCAACGAGGCCGGTGCTCCGTCGGCGCCGCGCAACCCGGGCAACGAGCCGGACGTGCGTGGCCTGCCCGCCGCCAGCCCGACCAGCGGCGAAGCAGCGTTCGCATCGCTGGACGATGCACACCTGTCGCGTTCGCTGGACGAGTTGATCGCCCGCCGCAGCAGCTTCCTCACCGACTACCAGGACGCTGCCTACGCCAATCGCTACCGCACACTGATCGATGCCGTGCGCAAGGCCGAACAGCAAGCGATCCCAGGTAGCACCGCACTGAGCGAAGCCGCTGCGCGCTACTTCTTCAAGCTGATGGCCTACAAGGACGAATACGAAGTCGCCCGCCTGTACACCAGCGGCGACTTCGCCAAGCGCGTTGCAGAGAAGTTCGAAGGCGACTACCAGGTGCGTTTCCACCTGGCACCGCCGCTGTTCGCCAAGCGCGACGAACACGGTCAACTGCAGAAGAAGGAATACGGTCCGTGGATGTTCAAGGCCTTCGGCCTGCTGGCCAAGTTCAAGGGCCTGCGCGGCGGCCGCTTCGACGTGTTCGGTTACACCGAGGAGCGTCGCGGCGAGCGTCAGCTGATTGCTGACTACGAAAAGACCATGCAGGAACTGATCGGCTCGTTGGATGCGCGTCGTCTGACGTTGGCAGTGGACATCGCCAGCATCCCCGAGCACATCCGCGGCTACGGCCACGTCAAGGAAGCGCACCTGCATGAGGCCAAGGCGCGCGAGGCGACACTGTTGGCAACATGGCGCAACCCGAAGGCGCTGCATATCGTGCAGGCGGCCTGAGCAGGCAACGGATACGTTGCTTATGCGCAATGCAACCTAGGGGGGTTGCATTGCGCGACCTGAGCTTCAACGCTGATTTTGAAGCTGCAGGTCGTTACCGACTGAGCTTGCGTCAGCGGATCTCGAAATCCATGGACACCAGGGACGGCCGCGCTTGCCCGCCTACCTGAGCCGGCGTCCATTGAACGGAAAGAATCACCTGCTTCTCCTGGTCGGTCAGCCCCAATCGGGACGGATAGGAAACGATGGCGTCCTGCGGCTTGCCCGTTTCGTCGAGAACAACCACGACGCAGGTCAGGCTGCTGCCGGAGCGCATCCAGATGCCCCGCGGGAACTGGGGCAGCTTCTCTACCGGCTTCGGCTCCACATCCGCGGTTTCACCGATCACGTGGTCGGGAAGCAGCTTCTGGATTTCTGCCAGAAGCGGTGCTTTTCCGCAGGAACGGATGGGGCGATCGCGGGCCAGGGCGCTGTTTGTCGTCAATAGAATCGCTGCAACAACGGTGATCTTGAGCATGCGAGCTAAGCTTCCGATGGTTGGGATCCATTGCATGCTCCATGGAACGAACTTGGGCACGCAAGGATTCTGTGTGACATGCGCCAAGGGCCAGATGTGAATATTCGAATTCTCAACACTGGCCGAGCCCTCACGCGTGCGCTGGCTTGAGTGAATTACTGAATCGACCCCCACCCGAAGATGGTCAATAGATCCTTGTCTTTGTAATGCTGTTCCCAAGTGGAGAGCCAGCAGAAGCTTACCCCGCTGCGCACGGCAGCCTTTTGGAACTCAGCGAGCTCTTCCTTTGTGATCGGGTACTCGACTGGATCAAAGTGCAGAAGCGCCCATGGCCTGAGGAGCGAGAAGCCGGACTTGAGTTCCGAGAAGATTGCCTTGAGCTGAGACCGGGTGGTCGCGAAGTTGCTGATTGGACCCGCCCGATTGCCAAGAGCGTGGCACTGGCGACGAATTGTTCTTTCTCCACCGACGGCGCGAGCAATGAAGTGGTCCTGGTGCACTTGAACGTAGATCAATTGACGACGAAATATTTTCATCCCCTGCCGAACCCCTGGGTTTCCAGCCCGCGACGCGAGCTCGCATTCAATGAAGTGCTACGTAGCGCCCCCGCCGTAGTACACAGTGATTGACCAATGATAATCCCGGCCCCTCGCCGCACACCATTCGGTAAAGCTGCCTACCGGTCGAGCCTTGTACGCCTGCCAATCAAAAAGCATCTGCCCATACTGCCTCGCCTCACGATCAAGGTCGGAGAGCGATTCACGATCCGCTGCCCCCTCAATCAGCTCGGATGCTCGCCGCAGCTCTTCCAAGGCCTCATCCAAGTTGCCTATTAGGAAACCTTCGTTCAAATGATGGGTCGCGTAGTCAACCGAACCCAGCCGTTTGGCAATCAGCATGCGCCGAATCGCCACGTCACCTGGTTCCACGGATAGCACCCTGCCAAGTAGTTGCGGGTCCTGGCGGAGGATCGCCAGCCACCGCACCGGGGCGGTGGAATCGGGATCGTGCTCCAGCCATCGCTGGAGAACAGGGTCCACAAAGCGTTTCATCAGCGGCTGTGCAAGAAACTGATGGCAACCCGGGGTGCGGAAGTGAAGCGTCAGGATGGCATTCACAGCGTCCTGAGACTTCTCGCGCTCCCACGTCTCAGCATATGACAGGAAGGTATCGAGTGCGGCAAATGCTTCTCGCCGCAGGCCTGCCTCGCGGAGACGGCAGTACTCAGCGAGGTGAGCAAATTCATCCCACGCAGCCAATCCAACCGCGATCGATGCAAGGCCCTCAAAATTTTCATTGTTCCAGTAGTGCATGAGTCTTCCAGCGCAATCCAAACTGCTACGTTGGGTCCGGCAACAAGGCTGATTCGCCATGCACCATATGGGGGCTTTCCCCCGATGCAGATCGACCTTGAGGCGGCTACGGCGAGCCTGCAAGCCAAGGTATGGGCAGACCCAACGGCGGGCTTGGTGATCACCCCGGACCCAATCCAACAGACATACGAACGTCGACGTTGGGTCGGAGACAGGCCCTGGCCCCGATAAAGACCTCTAAGCTTCCGTCCTGCTATGTGATCACTGTCGGCCAGAAGCGTATGTCTGCTACCGCCGATCAACCCGGGCCGCTACGCGGCAACGGAGCACCGCATTTTCAGTTGCCCCGCCGCTTGAGCGAACAGGCGTAACACACGTCACGAGGGGTCCTGCTGATTGACCAGTACTCCTTGGAGTTGTCATAGGTAAAGCAGGCATTCGAATCGGGGTAGTCCTTGAAGTTGAAGTCGATCTTCTGGATGGTCAAGCCATTCACTTTGAATGTTGCGCTGTATGCCCCCGACGATTTTAGAACCGCCATCGACATGAGCGTGCCGGGGCGCAGGACATCCATTTCGTAGCCGTTGCTGAAGGAGATGGTGTGCATTTCCCCCGCCTTGGCCGGCGTTCCATCATTTACACAGGCTAGTACTTCATCCTCCATGATCGGTCTTGATGCGGATACGGTGGGGGACAGCAGGATCAAGATGAGCAGTACCAGTTTCCTCATGACACCAACCTCTGGAATTGGCCAACCCGCGCAGCGGTTCGGCTTGAGTGAATTGCCAAGTGCAAAACTGCAGCATCCGCTGACCTGAGCACCCTACCGCGCTCTGTGAGAGAAGCGAAAGCAGTAGGAGTAGGAAACCAGGTTCAGCGTACGATAAACCTCCGGCTGCCCGCTATCGGCCAGCGACGTATAGGTGTGCTTTCCCCCATCTAGCCGCAGATGCAGCAGCGATTTACCATGCCCCCATCCCGGCAGATCCCGGGCGCCAGACGCACTTTTCCGTGAAAGCTCTTATCACCGGTAGTTCAGGCCGGATTGGCCGCGCAATCTACAACGCGGTTGCCGCAGACCATGAGGTCGTTGGTCTCGACCGCTCCCCTTTCTCCTGCTCATCGCTTATTGGTGACTTCACCGATAGTCGCTTGCTGCACTCGGCATTGCAGGGTGTCGATGTGGTCTTCCACACCGCTTCGTACCATGCGCCGCATGTCGGCTTGGTATCTGATCGCGAGTTCGAGCGGGTCAATGTGGCGGGTGTGCAGCAATTGCTGGAGGCTGCGCAGCAGGCGGGTGTGAAGCAGTTGGTCTATACCAGTACCACCGCACTCTATGGCGATGCTGTCGCCGAGCAAGGTTGCACGTGGATCGACGAATGCGTGACGCCGCAGCCCAAGACGGTGTACCACCGCACCAAGCTGGAAGCCGAGCAGGTCCTGGCTGACTGGTCCGGTGCGGGGCTGACACGCAGTGTCATCCGCATGTCGCGTTGTTTCCCGCAGCCTGCGGACCAGATGTCGGTGCTGCGCCTGCATCGCGGTATCGATGTCCGCGATGTCGCTGATGCACATGTGGCGGCGTTGGCGCTGCCGGTAGGTTCCTTCAATCGTTTCGTCGTCAGCGGCTCTACGCCATTTCGGCGCGAAGACCTTGAGCAGTTGGGACGCAATGCAGTGGACGTTCTGCGCCTGCGCTGCCCCGAGTTGGTGGCCGAGCACGAGCGCCGTGGTTGGCCGCTGCCGTCGGTCGTTGATCGGGTGTATGACAATTCCGCCATTCGCTTGGCGCTGGATTGGGAGCCTGCTCATGGGTTCAGCGAAGTGCTGGCGCAGGTGGATCGGCGTAGCCTTGAAGTGCTGCCGTATACGCGGGACTTTGTTGACCGGACGGTGGATTGATTCAGTTGCGCGGGTGAAAGCGTCGCTTTTCTGGATAGCCGCTTCGCATCGTGTCTGGTTCGATCGGCCCGAGCTCTTCGGCTTCGCGGCTTACGCCGCTCCTGCAAACAGCCGGACAGCGGATGCTACTTCAGCTGCGAGGGTGATGTGCCGTATTGGCGCTTGAACGCGGCGCTGAAGCTGCTGGTGTGCGCGTAGCCGGCGATGGCGGCAGCTACATCCACGGGAACGTGCTGGCGCAGCAGTGCCTGGCGGGCGCGTTCCAGCCGTAGCTCGCGCTGGTAGTTGGCGATGCTTTGGCCATGGCAACGCTGGAAGCCACGCTGCAGGTCCACCGCATTGGTGCCGAGCTGGCGCGCCATCTGCGCGATGCTCAGTGTGTCGGCCTCTCCACTGTGCAACCACTGCTGCAGGCGGGTGACGCAGCGCTGCAGGTGTGCGCCCAAGGGCTTTTCATTGCCTTCGCTGGCCAGTGTCTGCAGCACGTCCGCCGCTAGCTCCAGGGCAAAGCTTTCCTGCTGCAGACGGCGCAGCAATGGCAGCGAACCGGCCTTGTTCTCCAGCAGTTGCGCCGCCCGCTGCAACAACGGCGCCGGTGGCCGCCATGCATGGTTGTCGGCGTGGCCACGGCAAACGCGTACCAATCGGGCGCTGCCACTGGAATCGGCCTGCAGCTGCCGCTGCAACCAGTCACCGCTGAGGTGCAGGCTGACCTTGCCTTCCTGTCGCCCCGCCTGCCAATGGCGCTGGAAGCTGTCTTCCTCACGCAGGTGGACCAGCATGGTCGGCATGCGCCGATGGCTGCCCTCCAGCCGCAAGCGATGCGTGCCGATGGCAACGTCGGCCTCGCCATCCACCAGGAAACCGGCTGTGATGCCCGGTGCCAGACGGTTGTGGCTGCAGCCGCCCACCATGTCGCGGCTGCGGCTCAGGTAGAGCGACACGCCATCGTCCAGCGCGTGCACCTGCTGCCAGCCGGCCAGCACCGGCGTGGCGTCGGCCATGCCGGCATCGAAATCAACCTGCCCGCCCAGCGCGTGTGCTGCGGTCATTAGCTCGGCGCAGGTGAAAACCTGCATGCATGGCATCCCGGAATGTGGTCCTGCCTAAATTTTCCTTCGCTGCGCCTAAACTTTCAATGGTATTGATAACTATTCTTATTTGAGGGGTCGCGTATGGGCGGCCCTTCCCCGTATTCAGTGAAGGTCAGTGGCAATGGGTTTGACGATCAAGCAGGCGGCCGTGGTCCGCGCCGTCTTCCACGATGAAGTCAGCGCGGACGAGATCCGCCACTGGCTGCAGCGTGTGGAGGATTTGATCGCGGCCGCCACGCCGTTCTACTTCATCGCCAGCACGGTGCCTGGCGCCAGCTTCAGTGACGACTACCGCGCCATCCAGGCGGTCTGGTACAAGCAGCACAAGCCGGCCTTCCGCGTTTACTGCAAGGGCCTGGTGCGCATTGCCAGCAGCGCCGCCGAGCAGCAGCGGCTGGATACACCGGCCCTGCATGCAGCCTGGGGCGTGCCCTATTACGTCACCAGCGACGACGCCGATGGCATGCGCTGGGTCGGCCAACAACTGGAGCAGGCCGATGCGCACTGAGCACGGCGCGGCCTCGCGTTTCGGCCTGGGCGTCATCGTGGTGCTGTACATGGCCCATGCGCTGCCGCTGTATTTCTACAACGTGGCGGTGCCGGCCATCCTGCGCAGCCAGGGCGTGGACCTGCGCTGGATCGGCATGTTGTCGCTGCTGTACCTGCCGTGGGCATTCAAGTTCCTGTGGGCACCGCTGGTGGACCGCTGGCATCTGCCAGCCCTGGGCCGTCGCCGCAGCTGGTTGTGGCTGACCCAGTTGCTGCTGCTGGTCGGCATCCTGGTGTTGGCCTTCACCGGCCTGGACCATGGCCTGACCGTATTCGTGCTGGTCGGCATGTGGATCTCCACCATTGCCGCCACCCAGGACATCGCCATCGATGGCTATACGGTGGAAGCACTGGCACCGGCCGAGCACCGCCTGGGCAGCATGGCGCAGAGTGTGGGTGTGGCGCTGGGCAGCATGGTCGGCGGCGCAGGCGTGCTGTGGCTGTACGAAACCCGCGGCTGGAACGTGGCCCTGCTGAGCCTGGCGGCGATGAGTGCCTTGACCCTGTTCGCCGTGCAGCAGATCAACGAGGTGCCGCGCCCGGCGGCCAGCCAGCGGCCGAGCGTGCTGCGTGCGCTGCGCCGGCCCGAGCTGCGCTGGGCGCTGCTGCTGATCGTGCTGTATCGCATGGTGGAGGCACCGGCGATGGCGATGGTCAATCCGCTGCTGGTCGACCAGAAGTGGAGCCTGACCGAGATCGGCCTGCTGATCTCGGTGGGCGGTGCCGGCGTTGGCTTGCTGGCCGCCATCGGCGCGGCCTGGCTGCTCAAGCAGCGCAGTGCCGAACAGCTGCTGATGCACGCCGGTTGGTGGCGCACGCTGCTGTATGTACTGCTGGCGGGCCTGCTGTACAGCGGCGTGCTTGCCTCCTCGCAGTTTGGGCTGGGCGCGCTGGTGATCGCCCTGCTCGCCCTGCGCTATGTCGCCATGACCAGCCTGTATGCCTTGTTCATGCGGCTCAGCTCGGGCGAGCAGGCCGGTACCGATTTCACCTTGCTGGTGTGCTTCGAGCTGCTGGTCTTCTTCATCGGCGGCGCGCTGTCCGGCTTCCTCGCCAAGGGCCTGGGTTACCCCGCTTATTACGTGGCGCTGGCGATCGTCTCCGCGCTCGGGTTGCTGTTGTGCCAGCCGCTGCTGCGCCGCTTCGCGCCCTCCCCTTCTTCTCCCTGATACGTTCCGAGGACACCATGCGGCATACCGCAGCAACGCTTCCGCTCGCCCTGCTGAGCCTGGCCATCAGTGGCCAACTGGCAGCACAGACCAACACCACCAGCGGTACCCGCCAGCTGGATGCCGTCAGCGTCACCGCCGTGCGCGGCGCGCGGAGCGTGGCCGAGATCGCCGGCACCGTGTACGCCATCGAACGCGAGCAGATCGCCCAGCAGACTGCGGCCGGCCGCAGCACCGCCGACATCCTCGGCCAGCTGGTGCCGTCGCTGGCACCGGCCAGTGGCACCACCAGCAACTACGGTATGACCATGCGTGGCCGCAGCGTGCAGGTGATGATCGATGGCGTGCCACTGACCGGCGCACGCGATGGTTCGCGCCAGCTCAACAGCATCTCGCCGACCATGATCGAGCGCATCGAGGTGATCTCTGGTGCCACCGCGCTGTACGGCGCCGGCGCCAGCGGCGGCATCATCAACATCATCACCCTGCAGCCAGGCGATACGCCGCTGCAGCTGGCCAGCCAGCTCGGCCTGCGCACGCCTTCGGATGTATCCAGCGACAACCTGGCCTGGAACGCCGCGCAGACCATGACCGTGCGCGGTGACAGCTTCAGTGGTGCCTTCGGTATCGCCTATGGCCGCCAGGGCGCATCGCTGGATGCGCATGGCCGCCGCATCGGCCCGGAGATCGCCCAGACCGACCGCCAGGACACCGAGACCAAGGAACTCAACGCGCGCCTTGAATGGGCGCTTAGCCCGGCCCAGCAGCTCAGCGTGGGCGTGCGTTGGTATGACGATCAACAGGACAGCGACTACGGCCCGGACTACGGCCCACGCCTGGCAGTACTGTTCAACCCCGCTTTCCAGCCCAGCCACAACGCCGTCGATGGCCTGCAGTTGAACGCACAGCCGCGCACCCGCCACCAGGGCGTCAATGCGCAGTACCGCAACCGCGATGTGTTCGGCGGCCAGGAGCTGAGCGTGGAAGCCTATTACCGCAATGAGCAGGGCCGCTGGTTCCCGTCGGTGTCGACGCTGGTGCATCCGGCGCTGCCAGGCGGCTATGCCTATGTGGCCATGCAGTCCAACACCGACATCGACGTCTGGGGCCTGCGCAGCGCCCTGCACAAGGGTTTCGATATCAGCGGTCGCAGCCTGCAGCTGTCCTATGGCGTGGACCATGAGCGCGAAGAGGACAGCCAGCGCGGGCAGATGTACGACATCAACCGCTTCATCGCCAGCAACGGCCTGAACTACGTGCCGACCGCGCAGTACGCGATGGGCCCGGATGTGCGCGTGGACACCACCGGCCTGTTCCTGCAGGCCGACCATGCACTGAGCGAACGCTTCAGCGTGCAGGCCGGCGTGCGCCACCAGATCCTGCGCAACAACGTGGACGATTCACTGCCCTACACCGAGGCGATCACTGCCGACGCGGTGGCTGGCTATCAGCCGCAGCTGCTGGCCGGTGGCCGCGTGCGCCATTCGCAGACCTTGTTCAATGCTGGCGTGGTCTACAAGTTCAGCGACGCGCAGCAGTTGTTCGCCAACTTCTCGCAGGGCTTCAGCCTTCCTGATACGCAGCGCATGTTGCGCGACGTACCGGCCAACTTCGTCATCGACAGCCGCAACATCGGCCCGATCAAGGTCGACAACTACGAGTTGGGCTGGCGCCTGAACAACACGCAGCTGCAGAGCGCGGTGACCGCGTTCTACAACCGCTCGGACAAGACCGTGCAGTTCAACCGCAACTACAGCGTGTCGGTGGCCGATACCGACGAGCGCGTGTACGGCGTGGAAGCCAGTCTGCGCTATACGCCTATCGCACAGCTGGAGCTGGGTGCCAGCGTCGCCAGCACCCGCGGCCAGTACCGTGATGCGGCCGGCCAGTGGCGCGAACTCAATGCATTCCGCGTATCGCCGTTGAAGGCTGGCGTGCATGGTCAGTGGCGCTTTGCCAACGATAGTCTGCTGCGCCTGCAGGGCCAGGCCGTCGGTGGCACTGATGATGCGTGGCGTGATGCGCGGGCGGCTGCAGTGAGCCCGACCATCCGCGCCACACCGGCGGCGAAGATCCGTGGCTATGCGGTGTTCGATCTTATTGGTGAGCTGCCGCTGGCTGGTGGGCGTTTCAGCGTGGGCGTCTACAACCTCGCTGATCGTGACTATAAGACGGTGTATGGGCAGCAGGCGGAAGCGACCTACGGCAAGCTGTCGAGCGTACCGGCGCAGGGGCGGACGTTTGGGGTTGGGTATCGGGTGGAGTATTGAGGCCTAGAAGCGCCAGCGACGCTAGTAGCCCCTCTCCCGCTTGCGGGAGAGGGGTTGGGGTGAGGGGAAGCTTCTAGCAAGCAGAATCATTGCTTTAAAAGCCTGACTCATCCCGCCCTCGGGCCTTCTCACTTTGCCCCCCGCCCGCTAAGCCCTTTGGAAAATGTATTGCCTTCAGCATCGCCCGCTCTTTACCCTGCCTCGATCTGCACCGCAAAGTGTTCGTTCGATTACATTTTACAAATGTATTCGAACGACTACTTTTTTAGTCGCCGCTACCCCAAGGTGATGAGATCGCCTAACTTTCTCCTCACACGCCTGAATGTCTTCGAACGCCTACATTTGTCATGGTGTAACCGATCGCATACATTTACCTGATGAGCATTCTCAAGACCCCCGCTGATCTGGGCAATGTGATCCGCCAACGCCGCAAGGCCCTGGGTTGGGATCAGGCACGGCTTGCCCAGGAAACTGGCGTAAGCCGGCAATGGATCATCGATATTGAGAAAGGCAAACCACGTGCGGAGCTGCAGCTAGTACTCCGCACGCTCAATGTACTGGGTATTGAACTTGATGCCTCTGCTCGAGACATCCCTTCGCCCGCCAAGAACGAAAAGCCGACATTGGTACTGCCGAATATTGATGACATCGTCAAAAACAACCGCAGCGCACTTTCTTATACAAACATTGCCGCTAACTATCACCAGCTGAAGAGCCTGAGCCACGCACAGAGCGTGGCAGATGCAGCCCGCGAGCAGATCATGAAGTTGACCCGTCCTCAAAGTGCCGCTGATGCAGCACGCGAGCAGATCATGAAGTTGACGCGTCCTCAAAGTGCCGCTGATGCAGCACGCGAGCAGATCATGAAGCTGACGCGTCCTCAAAGTACCGCTGATGCAGCACGCGAGCAGATCATGAAGTTGACGCGTCCTCAAAGTGCCGCTGATGCAGCACGCGAGCAGATCATGAAACTGACTCGCCCTCAGAGCGGCACGGATTCAATCCGTGAATTGGATGATGGAAACTCAGAGAGCAGGACGGGGGGAAAGAGAAAGCCGCCTCTCTCGACAAAAGGAAAACGATCCCCTGGGAAGGAAAAGTAATGGTGCTCAACATCTTGCTATCCGGCCGCGTCGCAGGTCAGCTTGATGTGGATGGAAATGGGGCTCCGAGGCTTACTTACAGCACCACCTGGGCAGATGCCATCGGTGCCTACCCGCTATCTCTCAGCCTGCCAATCACTCAACAGATATACCCTGCAACGACAGTCTCGGCGGTGCTGTGGGGTCTCCTGCCAGACAATGAAAACCTGCTGCAACGCTGGGGATCGCGATTCCATGTTTCCCCGCGCAACCCAGTGGCGCTTCTTTCGCACGTTGGTGAGGATTGCGCTGGTGCTGTGCAGTTCGTCAGCGATGATCGCCTGGAGGACGTTTTGTCTGGTCGTGATGATCAGATCGAGGTCTTGGACAATGAAGCGTTGGCCACCCGCCTACAGCGCTTGCGTCAGGACAATGGCATGGCGCGCACCGTAGATGATGTCGGGCAATTCAGTTTGGCTGGTGCGCAATCGAAAATTGCTCTAACGCGACTGGACGATGGCAGCTGGGCCATTCCTGCCGGACGCATTCCCACCACCCACATCCTGAAACCACCAGGCGGCGACTACGAGGGTTTTGTCGAGAACGAAATGTTTTGCCTGCGTCTGGCGCGCGCGATAGGGTTTCCAGCGGCGCAAGTCGAGAAGATAAGCATTGGTACGGAAACTGCCATCTGCGTTCATCGCTACGACCGTGTTCAAATACAGGGCGACCTGCACCGCGTGCATCAGGAGGATTTTTGCCAAGCGTTGGGGGTCATGCCGCAAATCAAGTATCAGAGCCAGGGCGGCCCCGGGCCAGCTCAGCTAGCCAAGGTGCTATGGGACCACTCTTCGCAACCCCACACCGACGTGGAAACACTGTTTCAGGCGCTGGCCTTCAACTACCTGATCGGCGGCACAGATGCGCACGCAAAGAATTACTCCCTGTTGTTCGGCGCAGGTGGCAATGTGCGACTTGCCCCGCTATATGACATCTCCAGCGCCCTTCCCTATCCGCATCTGCAGAAGCGCAAGATCAAGATGGCGATGAAAATCGGCAGCCACTACCGTTGGTGGGACATCCGCCCGGAAGACTGGCAGGCGACCGCAACAGCCATGCGATTGGACCCTGCATCGGCACTACAGACTTTGACTGTGATGTGCCTCACGCTGCCGGATGCCGCACTACAGGTGCAACAAGCAATGCTCGCCGAGGGCATCGAACACCCCGTGCTTGATCTTCTGGCGCAAGAAATACGCATTTCCTGCAATCGCTGCATCAGCAAACTGGAAGCTGCTTAGCATCTTTGGATCAAAGAGCCAGCGCCCCGCAGGGCGCTTTCATCTTTCCATCGGTGCGATTCAACGCCGCGCCGCCAAAATCCGCGTCAACAGATCCGCCGTCCCTGCAATCCGCCGCAGATGCGGATACCGCAGCCCCTCGCGGTAATCGATACGCACGGTACGGAAGCTGTCCGCCTGCCGCACGATCAACTCGATCGGCGTGCCATTCTGCTTGCCATCGATCAGCGCCTGCTTGATCCGGCCACCGCTGTAGGCCAAGCCGTTCACCGCAATAATCGTCACATCCTTGGCCAAGCCCGCCTTGAATGCAGGGCTGTCCCAACCAACGGCCTGCAACACACCATCGCTGCCAACCTTAAAACCCAGCGAATACTGCAGATCGGTAGCGCCATCAACCTCACCATCTGCAACCACCAGATTCGGCTGGTCGTCAAAGTACAGCTCCCAGCCGGCAGCGGCCAAACCATCCGGCGCCTTGCCATCGCGTGCATCCAAGCGGCTGCCGATGAAGGCATCCCAGTTGCCGGGTTGCACAGCCTCCAAGCCCTGCATCACATCGGCACGGTCGTACAGACGTATCTCGCCCTGCTTGCCGCCCTGGTGGAAGCGTTTGGCGAAATCATCCAGCGTGACCTTGCCCTTCGACAGCCTGCGCAGGCGCGCATCCACGCCCAGCCATAGCAGGGTGCTCTCGTTGTAGAACTCGAACGCACGCTGCCAATCCGCCCACGCCTGCGGCTTGGAATTGAAATCGAGGATGCCCTGATGCACGGTGTCGTGCAGATCGCGCCACTGGCGACCCGGTTGGGTGGCGTAGTTGGCCTGCAGCTGGGCCAGCATCGCCATCGCGTAGTCCGGTTTCCACAGCCCGGAGCGTGCAGCCAACACCACTGCCCAGTATTGGGTCTGGCCTTCGTACATCCACAACTCGTCGTTGTGCATCGGTGCGTTGTAATGCGGCACCCAGGTTGGGCGCGGGCGCCAGGCCTTGCCTACCCAGGCGTGAGCGTATTCGTGCGGCAGCAGATCGTTGTCGAGGAAGGGCCGCTCGCCTCGCAGGTAGCCGTCGTGCATGCCGTTCTCACTGCTCTGCGCATGCTCAAGGCCGATGCCACTGAACACGTCCGATACCGCCAGCAGGAAGTTGTAGCGCGTGTACGGGCGCGAACCGAATACCGCGTCGGCCTCGCGCACCAGCGCGCGGTGCGCGTCCAGCACCTTGGCATCGGCCTGCAGGCCTTGTGGATTCTCGCCGACCACGTCCAGCCACACCGGCTGCTTGGATGCCTCGTCCAGCGCGAAGCGCTTGAAATACTGGCCGGCGAATACCGGTGAATCAATCAAGGTCATCAGCGACACCGGCGCGTACTGCTCGCTACCGCCGCTGCGCTGCGCGACATCCAATGCCGTGCCGCTCTGCCAGCCCTCCGGCAGACGCAGGCTGGGTTTGACCTGGATGCCGCGTGCGTCATAGCCGGCCGGGTACAACAGCACGCGATGCCATTGCAGGTCGAGCATGTTCGGCGTCATCGCCACCCGGCCCTGGTCGCTGGCAGTCGGCGACAGGTACTGGAACTCGATATCGAGCGTGCTGACACCCTCGGGCACTTGCAGCTTGAAGGCGTACATGTCGCCGGAGTCGCGCGTCCATTGCAGCGTCTGGCCGTTGCCGCGGATAAGCAGCCCAGCGATCTGGTTGATCGGGCCGGTAGGCGCATGGTTGCCGGGTATCCACTGCGGATACCAGAGCGTCAGCTCACCCGCCGACACCGGAATGCGCTGATGCACGCGCTGGATGCGCCGCTGAACGTCGCTGGCATCCACCTCCAGCTCGATCACGCCCGGATAGCTTGCCTGCACCTGCATCGCCGCTGCCCGTGCATCCAGCGGCTGCGCCTGCAGCCACGCCAGCGGAGCAAGACCCAGCACCATCGCCACCAACCACTTACGTCCCTGCATCACGCCCCGCCCCTCGCCTGAAGTCTTCGCATCCTAGCCCGCCCGGCTTCAAGCGCGCATCCGCCGCCATACCAGGCAACGGTTGTTGGCCGGCATCGCCATGTCCTCGCACAGCTCCAGCTGCTGCGCGCGTGCCAGGGCATCGACCGCCTCGAAGTCGCGGATGCCCGAGCGCGGGTCACGAGCCTTCAGCCAGCCGTCGAAGTGCTGGTTGCTGTCACTGGTGAAGGCGCCGTTGTAGTTGAACGGACCATAGGCGATGAACAGCGCGTCGGGCGCCATCAACTCTGGCAGCCCGGCGAACAGGGCCTGTACTTGTTCCCAACCCATGATGTGCAAGGTGTTGGCGCTGAACACGGCATCGAAGGCGGCCACGCCGTCATGTACGGGCAAGACCGGCCTAGGCTGCAGGCCTTCGCCAATCACCGCCTGCAGTTCCAGCGGCGCGGGCGTGTTCGGCAGCGCCGCCTCATCCAGCCACTGGCGTATTCCGGGCAGGTAATCGCGGTGATCACTGGCCTGCCAGCGCAGCCACGGCATCGCAGCGGCGAAATGTACAGCGTGCTGGCCGGTGCCGCTGCCGATTTCCAGCACAGTGCAGGCCTGACCCAGATGCTGCTGCAGCACCTGCAGGATGGGCGCGCGGTTGCGCTCGCAGGATTCGGAGTACGGCTTGCTGGTCATGGTTCTGTGGCCTGAGGATACGAAGCAGATTGTGCCGCAGTGGCTGTTTACGGCCATGCATGACCATGGTCACTTGTGCATTTACCCCCGCGCCAACGAGATTCGATGGTCTTGTGCGATGCACTGCATCGCTGGCTCTGGAGTTCCGCCCGTCATGCAACGCCGTCAGTTTCTTTCGCTCTCCGGCCTCGGCCTCGCGGGTTTCATGCTGCCCAATGCCCAGCTGATTGCTGCCGAGGAGTTGTTGGCCCCGGCCGATGTGGCCAAGAAGAAGCTGCTGGCCGACACCGTGCTGGCGCTGGCCAAGCAGGGCGGCGCCAGTTACTGCGACGTGCGCATCGGCCGTTACCTCAACCAGGCCATCGTCACCCGCGAAGATAAGGTGCAGAACGTCACCAACAGCGAGTCCGCCGGTGTTGGCATCCGCGTGATCGTCAATGGTGCCTGGGGCTTTGCCGCCAGCAACCAGTCCACTGCGCAGGGTGTTGCAACCGCTGTTGCACAGGCGTTGGCCATTGCCCGGGCCAATGCCAAGGTGCAGACCAAGCCGGTGCAGCTGGCGCCGACGCCGGGCGTGGGCGAGGTGCAGTGGAAGACGCCGATCCGCCAGAACGCGATGGCGGTACCGGTCAAGGACAAGGTCGATCTGTTGCTGTCGATCAATGCAGCGGCGATCAATGCCGGTGCCAACTTCATCAACTCGCAGCTGTTCCTGGTCAACGAGCAGAAGTACTTCGCCTCCAGTGATGGCTCGTGGATCGACCAGGACGTGCACCGCATCTGGCTGCCGTTCACCGCCACCGCCATCGACAAGGCCAGCGGCAAGTTCCGCACCCGCGCCGGGTTGTCCGCGCCTGCAGGCATGGGCTGGGAGTTCCTGGACGGCAATGCCGCCGACAAGCATCAGCTGCCGGGCGGCGTGGTGGCCTATGGCCATTCCTACGATCCAGTGGAAGATGCCATCGCCGCCGCCAAGCAGGCGCGCGCCAAACTCACTGCGCCGTCGGTGAAGCCGGGCAAGTACGACCTGGTGCTGGACCCATCCAACCTGTTCCTGACCATCCACGAGAACGTTGGCCATCCTTTGGAACTGGACCGTGTGCTCGGCTACGAAGCCAACTACGCCGGCACCAGCTTCGCCACGCTGGACAAGCGCGAAGCCGGCTTCCGCTGGGGCAGCGACATCGTCAACTTCACCGCCGACAAGACCGTGCCTTACAGCCTCGGTGCGGTGGGCTATGACGATGAAGGAGTGAAGACCAAGCAGTGGGATCTGGTCAAGGACGGCATCCTCGTCAACTACCAGGCCACCCGCGACGAGGTGCATATCCTGGGTGAGAACGCCTCGCATGGCTGCAGCTATGCGGACTCCTGGAAGAGCGTGCAGTTCCAGCGCATGGCCAACGTGTCGCTGGCGCCGGGCAAGACGCCGCTGACCCCGGCGCAGATGGTCAAGGACGTGGAGAACGGCATCTACATCCACGGCCGCGGTTCGTATTCCATCGACCAGCAGCGCTACAACGCGCAGTTTGGTGGGCAGCTCTGCTACCAGATCAAGAACGGTGAGATCGCCGGCATGGTCGAGGATGCGGCGTACCAGATCCGGACGCCGGAGTTCTGGAATGCCTGCAGCGCGATCTGCGATGAACGCGATTTCCGCATGGGCGGTTCGTTCTTTGACGGCAAGGGCCAGCCGGGGCAGGTGTCGGCGGTATCGCACGGTTCGGCGACCACGCGCTTTGATGGAGTGAACATCATCAATACGGCGCGGTCGTTGGGGTAAGGCATAGAGCCGCCCTCACCCCAACCCCTCTCCCGCGGGCGGGAGAGGGGCTTTCAAAGCAAAGCAAAGTAACCGCAACCGCAACCGCAACCGCCAAAGGCAAAGGCAAAGCGCGAGCCTGAGCAAGAGCAAGAGCAAGAGCACACCCCTCCCCAGCCCTCCCCTTCGCTGCGCGAAAGGGAGGGAGCGGTCCGTTCAAGGGAGGGAGCAGTCCGTGCAATCGCGGAGCTGCCGACGACCTTCGCTTGTGCCCCCTCCCTTTCGCGCAGCGAAGGGGAGGGTTGGGGAGGGGTCGCCTTTCGCAGGAAGTCTCAAGAAATTTGGCTCTTCCATGCCTAAAGTCACTACCGCTGCAAACACCTGAACGCAAAAATCAAACAGTTCGCAGATCACCGCGAAGCCACCGTCGTTTGTTGCCGTAGTGCCCGCCTCGCGGGCCTTGCCCCGTGGAGAGCAGCCTTGCAGAGACGTGACTTCCTAGCCCTGACCGGGCTTACCGCTGGCGGCCTGATGGTGCCGTCCTTCTTCGGCAAGGCCATCGCTGCCGAGCAACTGTTGACCGCACTCGATCCGGCCATCAAGAAGCGCCTGGCCGATGACGCGCTCAATGCCGCGCGGGCCGCCGGTGCCACGTACTGCGATGTGCGCATAGGCCGCTACCTGCGCCAGTTCGTCATCACCCGCGAGGACAAGGTCCAGAACGTGGTGAACACCGAATCCACCGGCACCGGCATCCGCGTCATCGTCAACGGTGCCTGGGGCTTTGCCGCCACCAATGACCTGAGCCCGGCGGGTGTGGTCAAGGCCGCGCAGCAGGCCGCCGCCATTGCCAAGGCCAATGCCAAGGTGCAGACCGCGCCGGTGCAGTTCGCCAAGGCACCGGGTTACGGCGAAGTCAGCTGGCGCACGCCGATCAAGAAGAACGCGATGGAAGTGCCGATCAAGGACAAGGCCGATCTGCTGCTGGGCGTGAATGCCGCAGCGCTCGCTGCCGGCGCCAGCTTCGTCAACTCGATGCTGTTCCTGGTCAACGAGCAGAAATACTTCGCTTCCACCGACGGCTCCTACATCGACCAGGACGTGCACCGCATCTGGGCACCGATGACCGTCACCGCCATCGACAAGACCAGCGGCAAGTTCCGCACCCGCGCCGGCCTGTCCTCGCCGATGGGCCTGGGCTACGAATACCTGGATGGCGACGCCTCCGGCAAGACCGTGCTGCCCAACGGCGTCACTGTCTACGGCCAGTCCTATGACATGCGCGAAGACGCCATCGCCGCCGCCAAGCAGACCCAGGAAAAGCTCAAGGCACCGTCGGTGAAGCCGGGCAAGTACGACCTGATCCTGGACCCGTCGCACACCTGGCTGACCATCCACGAAGCCGTCGGCCATCCGCTGGAACTGGACCGCGTGCTCGGCTACGAAGCCAACTACGCCGGCACCAGCTTCGCCACCCTGGACAAGCGCGAGGCGCGCTTCCAGTACGGCAGCGACAAGGTCAACATCTTCGCCGACAAGACCCAGCCGGGTTCGCTCGGCGCGGTTGCCTACGACGACGAAGGCGTGAAGACCAAGCGCTGGCCCCTGATCAGCGACGGCAAGCTGGTCGATTACCAGACCATCCGTGACCAGGCGCATATCCTCGGCAAGACCGAGTCCGATGGCTGCTGCTATGCCGACTCCTGGTCCAGCGTGCAGTTCCAGCGCATGGCCAATGTGTCGCTGGCGCCGGGCAAGACCCCGCTGTCGGTGGCCGACATGATCAAGAACGTCGAGAACGGCATCTACATCATCGGCGACGGTTCGTTCTCCATCGACCAGCAGCGTTACAACGCGCAGTTCGGTGGCCAGCTGTTCTATGAAATCAAGAACGGCCAGATCACCCGCATGCTCGAGGACGTGGCCTACCAGATCCGCACGCCGGAATTCTGGAACGCCTGCAGCGCCATCGCCGACGAACGCGACTACCGCCTGGGCGGTTCGTTCTTCGACGGCAAGGGCCAGCCGGGCCAGGTCTCGGCCGTGTCGCACGGCTCGTCCACCGCCCGTTTCGACGGCATCAACGTCATCAATACCGCGCGCAGCCTCGGCTGATCGTCAAGGAGCTTCTGAACCATGATCATCTTCACCGAACAGGAAGCCAAGGCCATCCTGGACAAGGTCATCGCGCTGTCCAAGGCCGATGAATGCACCGCCACGCTGGCAGGCTCGGTCGACGGCAACATCCGTTTCGCGCTGAACAACGTCTCCACCAGCGGCATCGTCAGCAACGCCGAACTCGCCGTGCAGGTTGCCTTTGGCAAGCGCGTCGGCACCGCCTCGATCAATGAGTTCGACGACGCCTCGCTGGAGCGCGTGGTGCGCCGTGCCGAGGACCTGGCCAAGCTGGCGCCGGAAAACCCGGAGTTCATGCCGGCCATCGGCAAGCAGCAGTACCGCTCGACCCCGACCTTCAGCGAATCGACCGCGGCAATCACCCCGGACTTCCGCGCCCAGGTGGCAGCAGACTCGATCGCGCCCTGCCGTGGCCACGGCCTGATCGCTGCCGGCTTCCTGGAAGACGGCAATGGTTTCGTTGCCATCGCCAACAGCAACGGCAACTTCGGTTACCAGAAGACCACCAACTTCAACTACACCTGCACCGTGCGTACCGAAGACGGTCGCGGCTCGGGCTGGGTGGGCCGCAACCTCGCCAATGCTGCCGACTTCAAGGCCGACCAGGACATCGAGATCGCCAAGCGCAAGGCCACTGAATCGGCCGAAGCCAAGGCACTGGAGCCGGGCAAGTACACGGTGATCCTGGAGCCGGCAGCCGCCGCTGGCCTGATCAGCTTCATGATGAATTTCTTCAGCGCACGTTCGGCCGATGAAGGCCGCAGCTTCCTGTCCAAGAAGGGCGGCGGCAACAAGCTGGGCGAACAGGTCTACGACAGCAAGGTCAACCTGTTCGCTGATCCGTGGCATCCGGACGCAGCAGTCCTGCCGTGGGACGGTGAAGGCATGCCGCGCGAGCGCATCGCCATCATCGAAGACGGCAAGATCGCCAACCTGGACTACTCGCGCTACTGGGCGCAGAAGCAGGGCAAGACCGCCAAGGCCAGCGCCGGCAACCTGCTGATGGGCGGCGGCACCAAGTCGATTGCCGAACTGGTGCGTGGCACCGAGAAAGGCATCCTGGTTACCCGCACCTGGTACATCCGCATGGTCGACCCGCAGACCGTGCTGCTGACCGGCCTGACCCGCGACGGCACCTTCTACATCGAGAACGGCCAGATCAAGCACCCGGTGAAGAATTTCCGCTTCAACGAATCGCCGGTGATCATGCTCAACAACATCGACGAGCTGGGCAAGCCGGTGCGTGTGGCCGGTGACGAGTCCAGCTTTGTGATGATGATCCCGCCGATGAAGCTGCGTGACTTTACGTTTACGTCGTTGTCGGATGCGGTGTAAGGGCTTTTAGCTTTTAGCTTTTAGCTTTTAGCTTTTAGCTTTTAGCTTTTAGCTTTTAGCTTTTAGCTTCGGCTTCGGCTTCGGCTTCGGCTTTTAGCAGTTGCAGTTGCAGTTGCTCCAACCCTTCTCCCGCCTGCGGGAGAAGGTGCCCCGAAGGGGCGGATGAGGGGAAGCTCTTGCTCTACGTGCTTCAAGAGCGCCCTCACCCCAACCCCTCTCCCGCAGGCGGGAGAGGGGCTTTCAGCATCCTGAGATTTTCGCCCTTGTCCGCACCCCGTCTGACGCGAGCGCAATTCCTTCACCTGCTGCTGGGCGGCGCGGTGAGCGCCGCCTTGCCGGGCATCGCACGCGCACAGGCCAGCCGCTACGACTTCTGGTTCACCCGCCTGCGCTACGATTCCGGTGACTGGGACGTGGACGCGCGCATGCCGTCCAACCTGATCACCTCGCTGGTGGATTACACCACCCTGCGCGTGGACCCCAAGGAACACGTCATCGCGCTGTCCGACCCGAAGATGCTGGCCGCACCGTTCTGCTACCTGGCCGGGCACAAGCTGGTCGAGTTCAACCCGGAAGAACGCCGCAACTTCGAGCGCTATGTGCGCAACGGCGGCTTTGTCTTTGTCGATGACTGCAACCATGACATCGACGGCCTGTTCGCCACCTCCTTCGAAGCACAGATGCGCAGCATCTTCGGCGCCAGCGCAATGAAAAAACTGCCCAACACCCACGCCATCTACAACAGCTTCTTCAAGTTCCCCGAGGGTCCACCGGCCACCGGCTTCGAACTCAATGGCTGGGGCGATGACCTGGTCCACGACTACCTCAAGGGCATCGAGATCGATGGCCGGCTGGGCGTGCTCTACAGCAACAAGGATTATGGTTGCGAGTGGGACTACGACTGGCGCAACAAACGCTTCCTGGCCGAAGACAACACCAAATTCGGCGTGAACATCGTGATGTACGCACTGACGCATTGACCCCACAGGTGACCGCATGACCGCCCCCGATCTTGACTCCCTGCTGCCGCGCCTGAACGAGCTGCGCAGCGCGCTCGCACAGGCCGTGGTCGGCCAGCATGACGTCGTCGAACAATTGCTGATCGGCCTGCTGGCCGGCGGCCACTGCCTGTTGGAAGGCGCGCCCGGCCTCGGCAAGACCTTGCTGGTGCGCTCGCTCGGCCAGGCGCTTGAGCTACAGTTCCGGCGCGTGCAGTTCACCCCCGATCTGATGCCCAGCGACATCCTCGGCACCGAGCTGCTGGAAGAAGACCATGGCACCGGCAAGCGCGCATTCCGCTTCCAGCAGGGCCCGATCTTCACCAACCTGCTGCTGGCCGACGAACTCAACCGCACCCCGCCCAAGACCCAGGCCGCACTGCTGGAGGCGATGCAGGAGCGCACCGTCAGCTACGCCGGTACGACATACGCCCTGCCCTCGCCATTCTTCGTGCTGGCCACGCAGAACCCGATCGAACAGGCCGGCACCTATCCGCTGCCGGAAGCGCAGCTCGACCGCTTCCTGCTGCACGTGCGCGTCGATTACCCGAGCGAAGCCGAAGAGCGCGACATCCTCGCCCAGACCACCGGCAGCCACAGCGGCATGGTGCCCAAGGTGATGGATGCCGAAGCGGTGAAGGCACTGCAGGCCGCGGTACGCGAAGTGCATATCAGCCCCGACCTGCTCAGCTGGATCACCCGTCTGGTCCGCGCCAGCCGCCCCGGCGACGGCGCACCTGCCGAAGTGAACAACTGGATCAAATGGGGTGCCGGTCCGCGTGCCGGCCAGTCACTGGTGCTTGCCGCAAAGGCGCGCGCCCTGCTGCAGGGCCGTTTCGCCGCCACCCGCGAAGATGTGCAGGCATTGGCTGCACCGGTGATGCGCCATCGCCTGCTGCTGTCATTCGCCGCCGAGGCCGAGCACAAGAGCGCCGATGACGTGATCGCCGCGCTGCTGCGCGCGGTGCCGTTCCCGGCCTGATCGACGCGACGTTGCACATGGCCGCCCCTACGCCACCGCTGATCCCCGCCGATGTGCGCAGTCGCCTGCGCAGCCTGCGGCTGTGGCCGCAGCGGGCCAGCGGCAACCGTGGCATCGGCGCACATGCCAGCCGCAGCCGCGGCGCCGGCTTGGAATTCGCGCAGTACCGTGCCTACGAACCCGGCGACGAACTGCGCCAGATCGATTGGAAGCTGTATGCGCGCTCGGACCGCTTCTTCGTGCGCGAGTCCGAACGCGAAAGCCCGATCACCGTCTGGCTGCTGCTCGACGCCAGCGCCTCAATGGCACAGGCCGATCAGGCACGGCCCGACTGGCAGCGCCTGGACGCGGCCAAGGCACTGGTCGCCTGCCTCGCCGAGCTGGCGATGCAGCAAGGCGATGCCTTCGGCTTGATCGCACTTGGCGGTGATGGCGTGCAGCTGCTGCCAGCCGGCAACGGCCTGCGCCAACGTGATCGGCTGCACCTGCAGCTGCATGGATTGAAGGCTGCAGGGCAATGGCCGCCACAACAGAAGCTGTCTTCCTTGTGGGAACGCATCGCCAGCAATGACCTGGTGGTGATGATCGGCGATGGCTTTGATGCCGCAGGTGTTGAATTGGCCGAGCGCCTGGCCAAGGCCGGTCGCGACGTCATACACCTGCAGCTGTTGACGGTGGAAGAGCGTGACTTCCCGTTCCGCGATGGCCATCGTTTTCGTGACCCGGAAACCGGCGATGAGCTGCTGAGCGATGGCGCGAGCGTACGTGGCGAGTACCTGAACCGCTTCAAGGAAGCACAGCGCGTGCTGGACGCACGGCTGCAGGCCGCCGGTATCCGCCATGACACCGCCTATCTCGATGAAGCCATCGACGCGCCGTTGCAGCGGCTGTTCGGGCGCCGTGCCGGGAGCGGTGCATGAGTCTGCTGTGGCTGTTCCCGGCCGGCTTCATCGCATTGGCGGCACTGTTGCTGCCGCTGCTGATCCACCTCGCCCGCCGCAGCGAGCAGCGCATCATCGATTTCGCCGCGCTGCGCTGGCTGTCGTCCAAGCCGCGTCCGCGCCGCCGCATCCGCTTCGACGAGTGGCCGCTGCTGATGCTGCGCCTGCTGTTGCTTGCCTTGCTGGCGGTACTGTTGGCACGGCCGGCACTGACGGGTGTGCCTGATACACAGCCGCGCATCGCCGTAGTGCCCGGGGTTGACCTTGCCGCCGCCCAACGCAGCGTTGGCAATGCCGACGCGCAGTGGCTATGGCTGGCGGCTGGCTTCCCGTCCATCGACAACACAGCAGTACCGCAAGGCCCACAGCCACTGTCCAGCCTGCTGCGGGAGCTGGACGCCAGCCTGCCGGCCGATGCCCCGCTCACCGTGGTTGTCCCGTCGGCGCTTGATGGTTTGGACGCGCAACGGCCGCAGCTGTCACGCGCGGTACGGTGGCAGGTGCTGGAGCAGACCAGCGCGACGGAGAAGCCGACGGTCATCGCGCCCCCGCAGCTGCAGATCCGTCACGACGAAGCTGGCAAGCAAGGCGTGCGCTATCTCGATGCGGTTGCCAACGCATGGCGCACAGCCAAGCCGCAGGCGAGCGACGACACTGCGGCGTTCAACGATGACGACAAGCTGCATGTCTGGCTGTCGGCCAAGCCGCTGCCCGCCGATACCAGTGCATGGCTGCAGCGCGGTGGCCGCCTGCTGGTGGATGCACGTACACCGGTACCCACCGATGCGCAGCGCACCCCGCTATGGCGCGACGCCAACGGTGTGCTGGTAATCGAGCAGATTGGTACGGCGCACGGCCAATGGTTGCGCTGGGCGGCGCCGCTGCAGCCGGCAAGCCTGCCGGTGCTGCTTGATGCCGAATTCCCCGCCGGGCTGCGCTCGGTACTGCAGGCTGCACCCACGCCGCGACGCGCCTTGGCAGCGACGATGCAGCCGCAAACCGGCACTACGCCGTATCCACAGCCTGCAACCGAGCTGAGCCATTGGCTGCTGTTGGCAATCGCCTTGTTGTTCCTGCTTGAGCGCTGGCTGGCCAGCGCGCCGCGTCGACGAGGCCAGGCATGAACGCGCCTGCGCTGCTGCGCGCTGCACGGCGACGCACGCTGCTGATCGGCTTGTCCGCCGGACTGCCGCTGGCCCTGGCGGTCAGCGTGCTGGCAACGCGCATCTTCGGCTTCGATGCCGGTTACATCACCGTGACGGCGGCCTTGCTGGTTGCTGCGGGCATCGCGGTTTGGCGAGCGCGACGCCTGGATGCGCGCTGGCTGGTCGCGCGTCTGAACGATCATCCGCGCTTCGAGGACAGCGCCGACCTGCTGTTCGCCACCGCCCCCACGCTCAACCCGCTACAGCAACGCCAGCGCCGCCATATCGAGCAGCGCCTGCAGAGCAATCCGCCGGACCTGCGTCCTCGCTGGCCCTGGCAGCGACTGCTGTTGTGTCTGTTGGCTGCCGCGCTGATCGCAGGTGCTGCGCTGCTGTGGCCGCGCGCTACAGCCAACGCTCCGGTCACCGCTGGTGGAAGCGCTACCGAAACTGCCGCGACGGACAGCACCCCTGCATTGCGCGGCAGCTGGCTGCAGATCACGCCCCCTGCCTACAGCGGCCAGGCAGCAAGCTCCGGCGACAAGCTCGATGCACGCGCCCTGCAAGGCAGCCACCTGCAGTGGCGCCTGCAGTTCGCACCACAACCGCAGCAAGCGTGGCTACAGTTCCACGACGGACGCCGGGTAGCATTGCAGCGCGATGGCGATTACTGGCGCGGTAGCGAGGTGTTGCAGCGTGCAGGCCTGTACCGCATCCAGACCGAACCGGCGATGGCAGCTGCTGGACGCGCCTATCGCCTCGATGTGGTGGTGGACCGCCCGCCACAGGTCAAGGTCATCGAGCCAGCGCAGACACTCAACCAGGCAGCGCCGCGTCAGCGCATGTGGCAGCTGCGCTTTGAAGCCAGTGACGACTTCGGCGTCAACAGCGCCGCGACGCTGGATATCACCACGGCAAAAGGCAGCGGCGAGAACATCAGCTTCCAGCAACGCCAACTGACGCTGAGTGGCAGCGGCCCGGCGACGGCGCGACGCTTTGCCTACAGCGCTGACTTGGCTGCGTTAGGCCTTGAGCCGGGTGACGAAGTAGTCGCGCGGCTGAGCGTCCGTGACAACCGCAGCCCGCAGCCACAGGAGGCGCGCAGCGCCAGCCTGATCCTGCGCCTGCCCAGCGAACAGCAGGTGCAGGCCAGCGATCTGGAAGGCGCGATCAAGAAGGTGATGCCGGCCTACTTCCGCAGCCAGCGGCAGATCATCATCGACGCCGAAGCCCTGCTCAAGCAGCGTGGCAGTCTGGATGCAGACACCTTCATCAAGCGCTCCGATGCGATCGGTGTGGACCAGCGCATCCTGCGCCTGCGCTACGGCCAGTTCCTCGGCGAAGAAGCCGAGGGTGGTGCGAAGGCACCGCCGACCGGCGACCTGCCGACCAGCGATGCAGCAGGCGCCGAAGGACATGCGGATCACGCGGAAGATGATGGACATGGTCACGACCACGGCGGCGCAGCTGAAAGCTCGCCGGTGTTCGGCAGCGCCACCGACGTGCTGTCCGAGTACGGCCACACCCACGACCACGCCGAGGCCGCCACCCTGCTCGATCCGCAGACCCGCGCCATCCTCAAATCCGCGCTCGACCAGATGTGGCAGTCCGAGGGCCACCTGCGCCAGGGCCACCCGGATCAGGCACTGCCATACGCCTACAAAGCCCTGGCCTTCATCAAGCAGGTGCAGCAGGCCGAGCGTATCTATCTGGCGCGCGTGGGCAGTGAACTACCGCCCATCGACATGGCGCGGCGCATGACCGGCAAGCGCGATGGACTTGGCAATCGCACTGTGCAGCTCGCGGCGCGTCCTGTAGGTGATGCCGTCGTCGCCAATGCGTGGCATGCATTGGCATCCACCGACGAGAACATCGATCTTGATGCCTTGTCGCGTTGGCTGGACGCACATCCCAACGCCGTGCCCGATCCGCTGGACGTCGTCGCAGCGATAGACGCGCTGCGTCAGCAGCCCGATTGCCGCACATGCCGCAACGAACTGCGTGCGCAACTGTGGCCGGCCCTGCGTCGCGCCGACGGGCCGCCCGCGCGCCGCGATGCAGCGGATGCCGCAGGTCGCCGCTACCTTGAAGCACTCTCGGCACCGCAGGAGCCAGCACGATGACGCCCTGGCTCCCGCTCGTCCTGATCGCACTGGCCGTCGTGCTGGGCAGCCTACGTTTCGCGCTGTCGCCACGTCCGCGCACACCGCGGCTCACCGCCTTGTTGTTGCTGCAGCTTGCTGCCGCTGTGTTGCTGTACTTCACCCTGTATCCACCATCGCGCTCCGGTCGCGCGGGAACGCTGGTGGTTGCCACGGCCGGCGCAAGCACGGCGGAGGTTGCGGCCGTGCCGGCAGCAACCTATGTGCGCCTGCCGGAAGCAGCGGCGCTGGCGTCTGCGACGGCAGTGCCGGATCTTGCAACCGCGCTACGGCAGCATCCAGGCACACGCGAGCTGGTGATCGTCGGCCAGGGCCTGCCAGCACGTGATCGCGATATCGCGCTGCCGCCGCTGCGCTTTGTCCCAACCGCTGCGCCGCGAGGGCTGGTGGAATTGCAGGCGCCGCCGTTGCTCGCGCCGGGTGCGGCCTTCACCGTGCACAGTCGCGTGCAGGGCATGCCTGAGGTACGCGTAGAACTGCTGGACCCTGCCGCTCATCGTGTCGATATCAGCGCTGTTGACGCAGCAGGCCGGGCGAGTTTGCGTGCCAGCGCGCGCGAGCCCGGCGATGTGGTTTTCACGCTGCGCGTGTTGGATGCCGGCGGCAAGGTGCTGGACCAACTTCCGGTGCCCGTGCGTGTGAGCGCAGGCACAGCTCCCAGCATCCGCGTGCTCGCCGGTGCCCCTGGCCCTGAGCTGAAGTATCTGCAACGTTGGGGCAACGATATCGGCGCAACGCTGCAGACCAGCATGTTGATCGGTGGCGGTCTGCAGATGGGTGATGCGCCGGCCTCACTCGATGCTGCCAGTCTCGCCCGCCTGGACCTGCTGCTGCTTGATGAGCGCCGGCTCGCTGCCTTGTCATCCGCACAGCGTGCGGCGATCACCGAGGCGATACGCGGCGGACTGGGTGTGCTGGTCCGTACCAGCGGTGCCCTCGATGGCAGCGCTCGCCGCGCGTTGCGCGAATGGGGCCTGGATGCACGCGGCGGCGATCAGACCAAGCCGGTCACGCTGCGCAGCACTATCGATGCCGAGCAGAACAAGGCTGTGCTCACGGTCGAGCGCTTCAATCTGGAATTCAGCAGCGCTGATGTGGTGCCCTTGTTGCGCGCCGCGGACGGCAGCGCGATAGGTGGCTGGCGCGCACTTGGCCTGGGCAGGGTTGGCGTGCTGCCGATTACTGACAGCTATGCGCTGGTGCTCTCGGGCCACGCCGACGTGCACGCCGAGCTGTGGAACGCGGCATTGGCGAGCGTGGCCCGATCACTTCCGGATTCGCCAACGCTGCAGCTGCCCGCCTGGGCATGGAGTGGCGAACGCATCAGCCTTTGCGGACTGACCGCTCCCGCGCAGATGGTCGCCGAGGACGGCAGCCATACCGAACTACTGCCCGACCCTTCCGCTGGCAACTGTGCTGCGGCGTGGCCACAGATGGCTGGATGGCACCGCGTTGAAGCAGGCGAACAGCGGCAGAGCATGCTGCTGCTGGATCCGGAGAAAGCGGTCGCATTGCATGCGCAACAGATGCGCGATGCGACGTTTGCATTGAGCGGCAGTGCAATGCGTACAACCCCACTGCCGATGCCGGGGCCGCGTTGGCCCTGGTTGCTGGGGTTCGTGCTGATCGCCTCCTTGCTTTGGTGGCTTGAGCGCAGGCGAACAGGTGGAGCGGCAGCGCAAGACTGAAGTGAGCGATGGCTTGGAAAGAGCAACATCAACAGCGCCCCCTTCCGCCCTTCGGGCACCTTCCCCCGCATGCGGGGGAAGGCAAGGCAGCAACACAGCCCAGTATCTGCCCCCTTCCTTTGCCGCAGGCAAGGGGGTGAAGAAGGCCTGCTTGCGCGCCATTGGCGCGCGGCCTGATGAACGACCGAAGGCTACGCCTTCGGGCCGGACGGGTTGGGGAGAGGTGCCTTTCGCTTTGGATTGCGGTCACTCCCACCTGCAACCCATCCAACAACTCCTTGAACCCCATCACTGATTGACCCTCGCCTTCACCCGCGCACAGAACAGCTGCGGTAGAACCACACTCGCAGGGGGTTCCAAGCTTGGGGGTCCTACCGATGATGCACCGTCATACCGCCGTGCTGCTGTCTGCCGTCATCACCAGTGCCGTAGTTGTTCCCGCACTTGCCCAAACCACGATCAAAGCACCTGTCGCCGACAACGAACAGGTGCTGGACATGCAGTTGAAGATGGAAGAAGCACGCATGCTGCCGTTGCGGGCAATGTATGCGCGCTACTTCCAGCAAGCCTATCGACGCTACCCCGGCATTCCGCGCGGAACCCTGGAATCCTTGGCCTATGTACAAAGCCGCTGGTCACCGTTGCAGCCGGACGCGCACGACCAGAATGACGCACATCTGCGCATGCCGCCCGCCTGGGGCGTGATGGGTTTGTATGCCGGTGGTGGCTTCGAGGACCAGGTTGGCGAAGCCGCCAAGCTGCTTGGCGTATCCACAGCTGCCGTGCGCAGCGACGCGGCAACCAATATCCTCGCCGCCGCTGCGTTGCTGGATGCGCAGATCCGCTTGGACCATCCCGAAGCCGGCGCTGGCCGCGCGCCGGCACCTGAAGCGATCCGTCCCGCGCTGATGCGCTACGCAGGCTATACGCCTCGCGGCAGCGACCTGGCTGCACGCAGCGCCGTCGACGACTACGCGCGCACCAGCTTTGCCTACGACGTGCTGCTGGCGCAGGACCGCGGCGTGAATGACCGCGGCATCGTCGTGCCAGAGCGCGCAATTGCCTGGGAGCAGGCCTTCGACGCGCCGCAGCTGGTGACCTTGCGCGCACCGATGGTGCGATTGGACATCAGCAAGGATCGCGTCGAAACGGACGCCTTCCGAATCGATCCCATCAGCGAGACCCTGCAGACACGTAGCACTGCTATTGGCACCAGCACGACCACACCGTCACTGGATGCCAGCATCCAGAGCACCGACTATGCCCCCGCGATATGGAGTGCGGCCTCGACCTCCAACTACGCGGCATCGCGCTCGGCAGCGATCAGTGCAGTGACCATCCACACCACGCAGGGCAGCTATGCCGGCACCATCTCCTGGTTCAAGAATGCCTCGGCACAGGTCAGCGCGCACTATGTCATCCGTTCCTCCGATGGCCAGGTGACACAGATGGTGCGCAACGCCGATACCGCCTGGCACGTCGGCAGCCAGAACAGCTACACCTTGGGCATCGAGCATGAGGGCTATGTCGACAACAGCTCCTGGTACACCAATGCCATGTATGACGCTTCGGCAGCACTGGTCCGCAACTTCTGCGCCACGTATAGCGCGATCAGCTGCGCCAGTGCATATAGCGGGGCATCCAGCAGCGGCATCAACGTGTTGGCCACAAGCGTCAAGATCAAGGGCCACCAGCACTACAGTGGCCAGACGCATACCGACCCCGGCATCAACTGGAACTGGTCGAAGTACTACGCGCTGCTGAATCCTGGCAGCGGTGGCGGCACTGGCACCATCACCTACCTGGATCGCTTCGAGAGCAGCGTCGGTCATTTCGATACCAGCCCGAGTTACTCGGGCAGTACTACCGGCATCAGCACTTCATCTACAGCTACACGCGATTGCACCACCCAGAAGAATGGCAGCTGCTCGCTGCGGGTGTTGTTGCAGGACAACACCGCGAGCACCGCCGATTGGGCGGTGCGCTTGCTGTCGGGCAGCGGTGCACCGACGAGCAACACCACGTTGACACGTGCCAATGGTGTTGTCGGGTTCTGGGTGTGGAGTGGCGGCACTGGAACCACGGTTGGCATCGGCATCGACGATAGCGACGGCACCGAGATATCAACCAGCAAGGCCATCGCAGCCAACACCTGGACGTATGTATCGTGGGCCTTGAGCGATGCGGCGCAGTGGAATGCGTGGGTGAGCGGCAATGGCGCCATCACCGGCAGCGGTGTCACGCTGGATGCGATCTGGCTGTATCACGCCAATACCGCGTATGACCTCAATGTGTATATCGATGATGTGCAGATAGCGAATTGATCTGCCTGGAGGCCGATGGCCTCACCTTGTAGAGCGCAGCCATGCTGCCCCCGGGCTTTCCTGGCAAGGCCCCTGCCGAGCATGGCTCGGCACTACAGGAACTGCTTTGGCTGTAGCCCTTCTCCCGTTTGCGGGAGAAGGGTTGGGACGAGGGGAGCGTTTGATCTTGCTGGCAAGGCCTCTGCCGAGCATGGCTCGGCACTACAGGAGCTGCTTTGGCTGTAGCCCTTCTCCCGTTTGCGGGAGAAGGGTTGGGATGAGGGGAGCGTTTGATCTTGCTGGCAAGGCCCCTGCCGAGCATGGCTCGGCACTATGGGAACTGCTTTGGCTGCAGCCCTTCTCCCGCTTGCGGGAGAAGGGTTGGGATGAGGGGAGCTTTTGATCTTGCTGGCAAGGCCCCTGCCGAGCATGGCTCGGCACTACAGGAACTGCTTTGGCTGCAGCCCTTCTCCCGCTTGCGGGAGAAGGGTTGGGATGAGGGGAGCGTTTGATCCTGCTGGTAAAGCCCCCTGCCGAGCATGGCTCGGCACTACAGTCCCCCGTTTATTTGCGGGCAGTGAAGATTGGGGTCAGATAGTCGGTGCTGCCTTCAATCCGCTCCAGCGTGGGGTAACGCAGGCCGTCGTGATAGTCGATGCTCAGCGTGCGGTAGACATCCACTTCCTTCACCAGCAGACGCACTGGCTGCTTGCTGTCCTTGGCGGCACGCACGGCTTCCTCCAGCTCGTCGGCGCTGTACTGCAGGTCGTTCACCGCCAGCACCTGCATGCCGGTGCCGACGCCGGCATTGAACGCCGCGCTGTCCCAACGCACTTCATTGACGTAGCCGGCCGGGCTCAAGGAAACACCCAGCGAATAGATGAAGTTGGCACCGCGGCCCTTCATCGTCGCCTTGAAGTAAGCGCTGGGCTTGTCCTTGTAGACCAGCTTCCAGCCAGCCGCTTCAATGCCACCAACCAGGCCGGTTCTACGTTCAAGGCGGTCACGCAGGAACTGCGACCAGTCACCGGTCGGCTGCACCTGCTCCAACGTCGCGGCGACGTCGTCGTAGGTATAGGTATCCGGGCGTTCCCACTGGCCGTCGTTCTGGCCGAAGAAGGCCTTGGCGAAATCATCCAGGCTGCGCTTGCCGCCACTGAGCGTGCGCAGGCGCACGTCGGCTTCCAGCCACAGCATCTGCCCGCCCTGGTAATAGTCCTCGCTCATCTGGTAGCCGCGGTACGGCTTGGGTTTGCGACGGGCGATCACCGGGTCGTTGGTGGTGTCGCCCAGCGAGCGCCACTCCAGGCCGGGACGGTTGTCCGCATAGGTAGCCGCAACCATCGCCAGCGCATCACGCGAAGCGTCCAGCGGACGGATGCCAGCGCGCGCGGTCAGCACATTGCCCCAGTACTGGGTCTGCCCTTCGTACACCCACAGCAGGCTGCCCTGCATCGGCACGTTGTAGTTCAAGGTGGCCAGATCGGCTGGGCGGCGGTACTTGCCGTCCCAGGAATGGGTGTATTCATGGCCGAGCAGATCGCTGCTGCCGACCTTGGCATCCCAACCGCTGAAGTAGTCGCGGTCTTCGCTGTTCTCACTGGAACGCTGGTGTTCCAGGCCGATGCCGCCGAGCTGGTTGGTCACTGCGAACAGGAAGTCGTAGTGATCGTAATGCTCGGCGCCGAACAACTTGCGTGCCTGCGTCACCAGCGCGCGGTGTTGTTCGATGTGCTCGGGCTTGGCTTCCAGATCTTTTGCCCGATCAGCAAACACGTTCAAGCGCACCGGGCGGGTACCGGCCGGGGCCAGATCGAACATGCGGTGGTAGCGCCCAGCGAACACCGGTGAATCCACCAGGATTTCCAGATTGGTCGGTGCGTAGTTGACGGTGTCGCCGTTGCGGCTGGCCACGGTCAGGGCACTGGCCGCATCCCAGCCCTGCGGGTAACGCGCACTGGCCTGATAGGTGATGGCATGTGCGGCGTGACCGGCCGGATACAGCAGCATCGCGTTCCACTGCAGGTTGAGCATGTTTGGCGTCATCACCGTGCGGCCCTGCGCCGAATCGGTGGGGCTGAGGAACTGGAAGTCCATGCGCAGCTCATTGACGCCTTCGGGCACCTGCACGTTGAAGGTGTAGACGTCGAGTGGGTCGCGTACCCATTCCAGGCGCTGGCCATTGGCGTTGATCACCAGCCCGGCCAACTTTTCGATCTGGCCGCTGGGCGAATGGCTACCCGGCAACCAGGCCGGGTAATGGAAGCGCTGCAGGCCCGGCTGCACCGGCACCGTCTGCCGCACCTTGAACACGCGCTGGCCCAGGTCGGTGGCGTCCACTTCGAGGCGGATGGTGCCCGGATACGCGGCCTCGCTGATCTTCACCCCGCGTGCGTCCACGTCAGCCACCGCCGGCGCCGCATTGGCCAAACCCATGGCGGCCATCAGGGCCAACCCCAGTACTGCAGGACGGAACACATGCATCACCAACCTCTCGCTTGTCTGAGAGGGCCATGATGCGACAAGCCTGCAGTGCATGACACGGGCCGATGGTCATCTGCAGGGGTTTGTGGGATTTTTGGTTTTGTTGATTTTGTGGGAGCGGCGTAAGCCGCGAAGCCACGAATGCCCATGGGGATGGCATTCGTGGCGATCGCAGTTGGCTGGGTTGGATTTGGCTGTCTGCTGCTTCGGTTGGTCCAGTGGCGTCGCGGCTTACGCCGCTCCCACAAACAAAGCGCTGGTTTACGTGCGAACAAATATCTCTACACGCCGATTCAGCTGCCTGCCGCCCGGATTGTCGTTGCCCCCCACTTCGTTGGGCGCAACCGGCTGCGATTCACCGTAGCCGTGTGCCGCCGCGTCGGTAGCACTGCCACGCTGGCGCAATGCTGCCAGCACCGCCTGGGCACGACGCTCGGATAGATCCTGGTTGTAGTCGTCGCTGCCCTTGGCATCGGTATGGCCGCGGATCTCCATCGCGCTGGACGGCACCTTGCCCAGCGCCGTCGCCAGCACATCCAATACCTTGCCGGCATCGGGGCGGATCACGTCCTTGTCGAAATCGAACAGCACCTTGTCGTTGAGGGTGATGACGTAGCCACACGGCGCACCCGATGGCTTGAACTTGTCCAGCAGCGGGAATTTGCCGGCGGGCGGCAACGGCGGCAGCGGTGCCATCTTCACTTCACGCGGTACTGCGCCGATGGTGCCGGTGCCGTCGCCGCGGTTCTCGACGATGCCCTCGGGGCCACCGATCCACTTGCCCGAGCCGTCGGCGTTGATCTCGATGTTGCCGTCGCTGCCAACCCAGCTGCCCGAGCCATCGCCATGGTTCTCGATGCTGCCGAAGCCACCTACCCAACTGCCGGCACCCTTGCCGTCTAGTTCGATGTTGCCGTGCGCGCCCACATAGGTGCCGGAGCCATCGGCATTCACCTCGAAGGTGCCGGCCTCATTGACCACGCTGCCGCTGCCATCCGACTTCACCTCCACCACGCCATCGCCAGTCACCGCCTGGCCACTGCCATCGGCACCGATGTTGAACACGCCGTGGCCACCGACACGTTCCAGGTTGCCCTGCGCATCGACATTGGTGAAGCCGCTTTCATTGACCAGCGCACCGTCTGTGGCACAGTTTGCCGGGCGTACCGTGATGCCTGAAAGCGGATCGATCAGCGACTGCATCGACTGCTCAAGCCGCTTCTGCGCCGGGCCGCTGCCGATGATGCTCGGCACCACGATGGTCGGTATCACCGGGAATTCGATGCTGCCGGCAGTCAGCACTTCCGCGCTGGACTGCGTTGCAGCAGGGGCCGCTGCAGGCGCCGCATCCGGCGCAGTAGCAGCCGTTTGATCGGCAGGTGCGTCGCGCCCGCAGGCGGCGACAAGAACGCTGAGACAAGCCAGTGACAGGACAGCAACACGCATGCAGCAACTCCGTTTGTGCGGGAGCGGGCATTGTTGCCAAGGCGCCGTTCAATTTCCGTGACCGCGTTGGACGAGTGCTTGTCGATCAGCACTCGTCCAAGGCAGCGAACGACGCCGCAAGGTGGTCGATGAACAAGCGCACCGATGGCAGCAAGCCGCGCCTGGAAGGAAACACCGCGTGGATGATCTCCTTCGGCGGCGCCCAGTCCGGGGCGACATTGACCAGCTGCCCTGCATCCAGTGCATCGCGCACGATCATCGTCGGCAACTGCGCCACACCGACACCCGCCAGTGCCGCAGCACGCAGCGCGGTCATGCCGCGGGTGATCAGACGCGGCTGATGCGGCACTTCGGCGCTCGCGCCATCGGGGCCGATCAGGCGCCAGACGTGTTCGCCCTGTGGCACGCCCAAGGCAACGCTGGGCAATAGATGCAGATCGGCTGGCCCGTGCGAATGGCCATGCGTTTCAAGCAATGAGGGTGCTGCCACCAGGCATTGAGTGCGTTCTGCCAGAACCTTCAACACCAGCTCGCTGTCTTCCAACGGTGGCGGGCGCACGCGGATCGCCACATCAACACCTTCGGCGATGACGTCGACGCGGCGGTTGGTGGCGTCCAGGTGCACTTCCACATCCGGGCAGTGCGCCATGAACTCGGCCACCATCGCCGCCACCCGGAAATCCAGCAGCATGGTCGGGCAGCTCACCCGCACCACGCCACGCGGCTGCGAGCGGGTCAGCTCGATGGATTCGGCCGCGGCTTCGGCCTCCACCAGCATCGCCCGGCAATGCGCATGGAAGGTCTGGCCGACCTCGGTGACCGAGAAGTGGCGGGTGGAACGCTGGATCAGGCGTACGCCCAGCCGCTCCTCCAGCAAGGCGATACGCCGGCTCAGCTTGGACTTGGGCTCGCCCAGCGCGCGTCCGGCCGGGGCAAAGCCGCCGTGCTCGACCACCTTGGCAAAGTAGTAGAGGTCGTTCAGGTCCAGCATTTCGGCTCCAGCGTTCACCAAATAGGACTATCAGACCACTTTTTGCCGTCTACCGGGGTGATCGTCCCAAATCTAATCTTCACTCCAACGCCGGCGCACCCCGCGCGGCCCAAGGAGCAGACAGATGAAGAAGATCAGTGGCCTGTACAGCGCGCCCCGCCCGCATTGGGTCGGTGATGGCTTCCCGGTCCGTTCGTTGTTTTCGTACAACACCCACGGCCGCCAGCTCAGTCCGTTCCTGCTGCTGGACCACGCCGGCCCGGCCGAGTTCGAGCCAGCGCAGACCCCGCGCGGCGTCGGCCAGCATCCGCACCGTGGTTTCGAGACCGTCACCATCGTCTATGACGGTGAGGTGGCGCACCGCGACTCCACCGGCGCCGGTGGCGAGATCGGCCCGGGTGACGTGCAGTGGATGACCGCTGCCTCCGGCATCCTGCATGAGGAATTCCACTCCGAAGCCTTCACCCAGCGCGGTGGCAAGCTGGAGATGGTGCAGCTGTGGGTCAACCTGCCGGCCAAGGACAAGATGTCCACGCCGGGCTACCAGAACATCAGCAACGCCGACATTCCGGTGGTGGCGCTGGCCGATGACGCCGGCAAGGTGCGGGTGATCGCCGGTGAATTCGGCGGCCAGCGTGGTCCGGCCCGCACGCATACGCCGATGGACGTGTGGGACCTGCGCCTGTCGCGTGACAAGCACACCACGCTGCAGTTCGCGCAAGGCCACACCGTGGCGATGGTGATCCTGCACGGCACTGTGTTGCTCAACGGCAGCCAGCTTGCCCGTGAAGGCCAGCTGGTGCTGTTCGACCGTGCTGCCGGTGAGGTGGAACTGGAGGCCAATGCCGACGCCACCGTGCTGGTACTGGTCGGTGAGCCGATCGACGAGCCCATCGCCGGCTACGGCCCGTTCGTGATGAACACGCAGGAAGAAATCCGTCAGGCGATGGATGACTTCAACTCCGGCCGTTTCGGCCAGATCGCAGCGTAATCCGCCGATGACCGGGTTTAACCACCCGGTCATCTTTCTCTCGCGCTGGCGTTACCCCGTCGGCGCGACCCTGCCCCTCCCAGTGGTAAGACAGCCATGTATACCTTCCCTCAAGTTGCCAACTTCAACGGCGCAAAACCCGTCATCGATCCGGACAACGTCGCAATGCTGTTGATCGATCACCAGAGCGGCCTGTTCCAGACCGTGCACGACATGCCGTTCACCACCCTGCGCAGGCTGGCCTCGACACTGGCCAAGCTTGCCTCGCTGGCAAAGATCCCGGTGATCACCACCGCCTCGGTGCCGCAGGGCCCGAATGGCCCGCTGATTCCGGAGATCCACCAAAACGCACCGCATGCGAAATACGTGGCGCGCAAAGGTGAAATCAACGCCTGGGACAACCCGGACTTCGTGCAGGCAGTGAAGGACACCGGCAAAAAGCAGCTGATCATTGCCGGCACCATCACCAGCGTGTGCATGGCGTTCCCGTCGATTGCAGCGGTGGCCGATGGCTACCAGGTATTTGCGGTGATTGATGCCTCCGGCACTTATTCCAAGCAGGCGCAGGAAATCACCCTGGCGCGGATGATGCAGGCTGGCGTCGTGGTCATCGATGTGGCTGCGGTCGCCTCTGAACTGCAGAAGACCTGGAACCGCGAAGACGCCGCCGAATGGGCGCAGGCCTATACCAACATCTTCCCCAACTACCAGTTGCTGATCGAAAGCTATAGCAAGGCACAGGAAGTGATGAGCAACCACGAGCAGCTGGATTCGCAGCGCAGCTGAGCCGGATCGCGACCCAGCAGACCCACGCCGCTTCATCTTCGTCGAGCACTGGACCAGCCACGAGCTACGCGAAAAGCACCCTCACCACGGACCGCACATCAACTACTTCGAAGCGCATCACGTCGACGCCGTCGAGCGCATGGAAGCGAAGTACTTCATGGACCTCGTCAAGTAAGTCACCCGTCTACCCCGCCGCGATATGCGGCGCGATGCCCACGCGCGTGCTGCGCCTCCAGCACCCCAGAAAGGAACCTCGCCATGACCAGTGAAACCAAGCGTGACCCCAAGCGCGACGACCTGCTGACCCCGGAAAACTCGGCGCTGATCGTCATCGACTACCAGCCGGTACAGGTGAACTCCATCGCCTCGATGGATCGCCAGCTGCTGGTCAACAACATCGTCGGCGTGGCCAAGGCCGGCAAGGTCTACGGCCTGCCGATCGTGCACTCCACGGTCAACGTGAAGACCGGCCTGAACCACCCGCCAATCCCGCAGCTGCGCCGCGTGCTGAAGGATGAGCCCACCTACGACCGCACCACCATCAACTCCTGGGAGGACGTGGAGTTCCGCAAGGCCGTGGAAGCCACCGGCCGCAAGAAGCTGATCATGACCGCACTGTGGACCGAGGCCTGCCTCACCTTCCCGGCACTGGACGCACTGCGCGAAGGCTATGAGGTGTATGTCCCGGTGGACGCCGTGGGCGGTACCTCGCTGGCCGCGCATGAGGCAGCTTTGCGCCGCATCGAGCAGGCCGGCGGCAAGCTGATCAGCGTGCCGCAGCTGTTCTGTGAGCTGCAGCGCGATTGGAACCGCGCCGACACCGCCAAGCAGTTCATGGAGCTGTTCATCAGCACCGGTGGTACCGCTGGCATCCAGTTCTCCTACGACGCTGCCGAGTAAGCAGATAGCGCCACCCTCCCTCTCCGGCAAACGGAGAGGGAGAGGCACAAGGGCTTCTTGTTGCGGCATCCAGGAAATCAACAGGCATCGCGCCGGGTGTGACTTCCTGCATGAATACGCAGGCACTATCCAAAGGTCCAGTTCCACCCGTCACCGCTGCCGCGCTACCGTCCCCCGGTTGTTTCCCCACGGTATCCGCCCCATGCAGCCCACTGCCCAAGACACCGCCTCGGCGCGCTTTGCGATCCGCTGTGCGAATTTCGCCGAACGCTGGTTCCCCGACTCCTGGGTGTTCGCCGCCCTCGCCCTGGCCGCGGTCTCATTGGCGGCCTTGTCCATAGGCGCCGCGCCTACCGACACCGCCAAGGCCTTCGGTGACGGCTTCTGGAGCCTGATCCCCTTCACCATGCAGATGGCCTTCGTGGTGATCGGCGGCTATGTGGTGGCGTCTTCCGGCCCGGCCTCACGCTTGATCGATCGACTGGCCCGCGTACCGAACAACGGCCGCAGCGCAGTCGCCCTGGTCGCCATCGTGTCGATGACCGCATCGTTGTTGAACTGGGGCCTGAGCCTGGTGTTCGCCGGCCTGCTGGTACGCGCCTTGGCCCGTCGCAGTGAGTTGAAGATGGACTACCGCGCCGCCGGTGCGGCGGCGTATCTCGGTCTCGGTGCGGTATGGGCGCTGGGCCTGTCCTCCTCGGCCGCACAGCTGCAGGCCAACCCGGCCAGCCTGCCGCCGTCGATCCTGTCGATCACCGGCGTCATTCCCTTCACCGAAACCATCTTCCTGTGGCAGTCCGGCGTGTTGCTGGCCGCGTTGGTGGTGGTGTCGCTGATCATTTCCTACGTCACCGCACCGGCCGCCAACTCCGCGCGTGATGCCGCCGACTGCGGCGTGGATGTCATGAGCGATGCGGCACCGGTCAAAACCAAGCCGACCCGCCCCGGCGAGTGGTTGGAACACAGCCCGCTGCTGATCCTGCTGCTGGTTGCGCTGGCCGCTGGCTGGTTGATCCACGAGTTCAGCACCAAGCCGGCGATCCAGGCGATCTCCGGCCTGAACACTTACAACCTGCTGTTCCTGATGGCTGGCGCGCTGCTGCACTGGCGCCCGCGCAGCTTCCTCGATGCGGTATCGCGCGCCGTGCCCTCGACCACCGGCGTACTGATCCAGTTCCCGCTGTACGGCTCCATCGCCGCCATCATGACCACGGTCAACGGCAGCGAAGGCCATAGCGTGGCCCACATCATCTCCACCTTCTTCACCCAGATCGCCAGCCACGACACCTACGCGCTGCTGATGGGCAGCTACTCGGCGGTGCTGGGTTTCTTCATTCCCTCCGGCGGCGGCAAGTGGATCATCGAGGCGCCGTACGTGATGCAGGTAGCCAATGATCTGCACTACCACCTCGGCTGGTCGGTACAGATCTACAACGCCGCCGAAGCCCTGCCCAACCTGATCAATCCGTTCTACATGCTGCCGCTGCTCGGCGTGCTCGGCCTGAAGGCCCGCGACCTGATCGGCTTCACCTTCGTACAGCTGCTGGTGCACACGCCGTTGGTGCTGCTGCTGTTGTGGGCATTGGGTGCGACGCTGGCGTATACGCCACCCGTAATGCCTTGATCGATCGCCTCAACGCTTGAAAGCAGAACGCCACGCAATGCGTGGCGTTCTGATTTCTGCACCCTGTAGTGCCGAGCCATGCTCGGCAGAAGCTCTACCAACGAAGCGGAGGACACTGAAGACACCACTGAACGAGCCAGATCCACCATGGCTTGAAACAGCGCACCAACTGAAGGAATCTTCCAATCACGCCTATCGACTACCTCAGAACGCCACAAAAATGAGCAGCAACCTCACCGAAGTCAGCAAGTTCCTGAGCTACGTATTACGCCACGAACCCCAATCCATTGGTCTTGAACTGGACAGCGAAGGCTGGGCGTCAATAGCCGCCTTGATCGAAGCTGCACGCAATGCGGGTCGTAATCTGGATGCCGCGTTGGTCGTTACGGTGGTGGAAAGCAACGACAAGAAGCGCTTCGCCTTGTCCGACGATGGCTCACGGATACGCGCAGTACAAGGCCATTCGACCAAGACCGTCGACATCAAGCGTGAAGCCCTGAAGCCACCGTCAATGCTGTACCACGGCACTGCCCATCGCTTTCTTGATTCGATCCTTACTGAAGGACTGCGCCCCGGCAACCGCCATCAGGTGCACCTGTCCGCCGATGAAGCCACTGCCATTTCCGTGGGTCAGCGCTACGGAGAGCCGGTGCTACTGAAGGTTGATTGCCAGCAGATGCATATGCAGGGCTTTGCCTTCTACCAGGCCGACAACGGGGTCTGGCTTACCGACCATGTGCCGGTGGCGTTCATTTCGCGTTGATTCCGTCACGACAAATGACCTCCAGCCCATTGCATCCCCCGCCGCAACTGCCACGATTCCCCAGCCACCACCCATCAGGAGCCGGCCATGCTGTCAGCTGCACTACGCGTGTTTGTTGTGGGAATGCTCTGCGTTGCCGGCAGTGCCGTCGCCGCACCGCCGGATGCCGCCACCCTGCAAGCCATCGAGGCAACCGCTTACGACTATATGGACGGTCAGCTGGAAGGCGATGTCGCGCGGGTGACGCGGGCGCTGCACCCGGACCTGGCCAAGCGCAATCTGGTTGCCAAACCGAATGAAACCCTGGGCTTGGGCCGGATGAGCTCGGATGAGTTGATCCGCTTCACCCGCGAGGGCGCGCTGAAGACGCCGCGCGAGCAGTGGCAGCGCACGGTGACGGTGCTGCAGGTGGATGAGGATATCGCCACGGTGCGGCTGGAGAGCCCGTGGTTCATCGATCACCTGCAGATGGGCCGGTTTGACGGGCGCTGGGTGATCGTCAATGCCTTGTGGCATCGGAAGGTGCGGAGTTCTTGAGTTGGGTGGTTTGGACTTTGGGTCTACGTGCCAGAAGCCTCCCCCCACCCCAACCCCTCCCCCGCAGGCGGGAGAGGGGCTTTGCTTCGTTTTGAATTTTTCTTGAACTGATACTGAACGGAGCCAGCAAACCCCGTTATCGTATGCGACTTCCAACCGTTGCCCGCCGCGCCAGCCATGAGCCAGACCGAAGTCGTGCATTCCACTTCCGAACACGGTGCCTGCGAGAACTGCCGCACGCCCCTGCAGGGCCACTACTGCCATGGCTGTGGGCAGTCGGCACATAACCCGCTGAAGAATTTCGGGCATGCGGTCGAAGAGGTGTTCGAATCGTTCTGGCATCTGGATGGGCGCATTTTCCGCACGCTGCGCGATCTGCTGGTGCCGGGCCGGATCGCGGTCAACTTCCTCAAAGGCCAGCGCGTCGGCTATGTGCAGCCGCTGCGACTGTTCGTGATCCTCACCCTGTTCACCTTCTTCGTCGGCAAACTGACCCTGCATAGCGATGACTTCGGCACCGGCAGCAATGCCGATCCGGCCTTCGCCAAGGCACAGACCGTGGCCGAGGTGGAAGCTGTGCGTACCGCCCAGGTGGCGCAGATTGAACAACAGCAGCAGGCCAATCCCGCTGCCGCTGCGGCGCTCGCCATGGCCATGGCAGCGATCAACACCTCAGCCGCGCAGCGCACCGCGGAACTCGAAGCAAAGGCGCAGCCATCTGCTCGCAGCGCTACCGACTCGGCGCTGGCGCGTGCTGACGAGGCTGCCGAACGTGTCAGTGCAGAGAAAAAGGCCGTCTTCATCAATGTCCCGATCAACGGCAAACCCTGGGACCCTGAAACCAATCCTGTCGTGCTGGACGGCTGGCCGAAGTTCGTCAGCAACTGGTTGAACCGTCGCCTGGCCAATGGCCAGGCCAATGTCGAGCGCATGGGCAACAAGACCGACCTCTATGTCCAGGCCATCCTGACCTCGCTGCCTGGTGCGCTGTTCTTCCTGATGCCGATCTTCGCGCTGGTGTTGCGCTTCGCCTACATCATGCGGCGGCCGATGGGCTATCTGGAGCATCTGGTGGTGGCGCTGTACAGCCATTGCTGGTTGATGCTGGTACTGCTTACCACCTTCCTCATCGCCGGCATCAGCGGTGCGATCGGCAACGCGCTGGTCAGCTCGATCTGCGCCTGGCTGTATGTGTTGTTGTGGCTGGCGGTTCCGGTATATCTGTTCTGGATGCAGCAGCGCGTATACGGCGGCAATCCGATCCTGACCCTGCTGCGCTACAGCTTCATCGGTTTCATTTATTTCTTCCTGGTCTCCTTCGTCGTGATGTACGCGGTGCTGGCCGGCGTATCGGCTTGAAGCCGGTTTGAAACCACGGTTCACTTGAGCGAAGTGCGATCGGCTCATGTAGCCCGGGTAAGCGCAGCGCACCCGGGAAACAGGTAGCACGGCATCTTTCAGGCCACACGCCAACAGCCCCGGGTGCGCTGCGCTTACCCGGGCTACGATTATTGACCACGCAATGGTTCAGGCCTGCGCTGCCTGCAGCCACGCCTTGCGTGCAACGGTTGGGTGGAAACTCCAGGCAACAAAGCGGCTCTGCTTGTTGCCCTGCGCCATCGCCAGCTCACGCACCTCGGCCGCGCCAACTTTTGCCAGCTGCTTGTGGATATCGGCCAGGTGCTCGCTCTTGGCCACCAGCGAACTGAACCACAGCACCTGATGCTGGATATCCACGCTCTCGCGGATCATCCGCCGCAGGAACGAGGCCTCACCACCGGTGCACCACAACTCGTTGGCCTGGCCACCGAAGTTCAGCGCAGGCGCCTTGCGGCTGCCTGCCTGCGCACCACCGAGATTGCGCAGCTTGCGCTGGCTGCCTTGCGCGGCCTCCTTGGCCGACGCATGAAACGGCGGGTTGCACAGGGTCAGGTGGAAACGCTCATCGGCCTGCAGCAGGCCGGCGAACAGATTGCCGCGAGCATGCTGCTGGCGCAGCTCGATGAGATTACCGAGACCATTGGCCTGCACATTGGCATTGGCGGCCTGCAGCGCATCGGCATCGATATCGCTGCCGAGGAAGCGCCAGCCGTATTCGGCCTGCCCCAGCAGCGGATAGATGCAGTTGGCGCCAACACCAATATCCAGCGCGCGCACCGTGGTGCCGCGCGGAATCACACCGTTGTTGTCTGCAGCCAGCAGATCCGCCAGACCGTGCAGGTAATCCACCCGACCCGGCACCGGCGGGCACAGGTAGCCATCCGGAATATTCCAATGCTGGATGCCGTAGTCGCTGGCGAGCAGCGCGCGGTTGAGTTCGCGCACGGCGGCTGGACTGCTGAAGTCAATGCTGTCGGTGCCGGCCGGGGTGCGGACCAGGTGCGTGCGCAAGGCGGGATTCACCGCGACCAGGCGCGCCAGGTCATAACGGCCTTGATGGCGGTTGCGCGGGTGCAGCAGCGCTGCCGGTGCGGCATTGGGCTTGGCGCGTGGGCGTTGAGACGAAGAAGTCATGTGCTTGTTGGATGTCAGTAGCGACAAACAGGAGGCTTTGGTTGTTTGTGGGAGCGGCGTAAGCCGCGAAGCACGTACATCAACAGATGGCACACGCTACCTGCGCTTCCGCAGCCTCAGCTTCGCGGCTAACGCCGCTCCCACACACAAGGTGGGATGCGAGCGCTGCCAGCGACAGCAACCTTCTACAGCTCCAAACCCTGCACGTTCTGCAGCAGCTGCGCGCCCTGTTCACCCACGCGCAGGGCCAAGGCCGCGGCAATCGCCGCATGCGCATCAGCCAGCACTTCGGCTTCGTTGCGGCTGGCGTCGATGACCTGCTTGTTGGGCAGCTCCAGCTGCTGGAAGATCAGCCGGCAACGCTCCAGGTTCTGCGCGGTCTCGAAGTGATTGGGCTTGTCACCGCGCGCGCGGATGCGCTCCAGGCCCTGCTCCGGCTGCAGGTCCAGCAACAACAGCAAATTCGGGCGCGGCGCGAAGTCGTTGGCCTGCAGCATCTCGTCCAGCGGCAGGCCGGCGGCGCCCTGGTAGGCCACCATCGACGGGAAGTAGCGGTCGAGGATGACGACCTCGCCACGCGCCAGGGCCGGGGTGATCACCTCTTCCACGTGCTGGCGGCGGTCGTGCAGCAGGTACTCAACCTCCTGCTCAGGGCTCAGCCGGCCAGTGGCGGCGGTGGCGCGCAGGCGCGTGCCCCACGGGCCGTTGGTCGGTTCCTTGCCCAGTACCACCTGTGCCCCTGCGGCACGCAGGTGCTGGGCCAGGGTGTGGGCGAGCGTGGTCTTGCCAGCGCCATCAATGCCTTCGATGGCAATGAGCAGGCCGCCGGGAATCTGTTGGTTATCCATGGGCGCTACTTTAATCGGATCCGGCTGATATCGCTCGACTTGACGCCGCTGCAGCCCGGCCAACCGCCACGCAGGGAACAGTCCGGCTTCAGCGCGCGGGCGCGGTGCAGCCATTGATCGCACAGTATTCGGCGGCCCGCTGCTGCTCCTGCTCGGTCAGCTCCGGCGGTGGTCGGGCGATGGCGGACTGGATCTGGTCGGGGCCACCGGTGAGCTTGTTCAGGCCTTGTCCGGCCTTCATCAAGCCATAGCCGATGCCCATCATCAGGTAGCCACCGCTCATGCCGACCTGCTCGGGCGTGGGCGGCTCGCTCCAGTTCTTGCTGAAGCGGTTGGGCGCGGCCTGCACCGGGTTCTTGAAGCGGTACAGGTCCAGCGGCTCATCGTCTTCGGGCTTGATGGCGCGTACTTCAGCCAGGGTGGTGACGTTGCCTTGCTCTGCAGCGGTCTGGGTGGCCTGATCTGTCGACGTGGTCACCTCAAGCGGCTCAGCAGGGCCTGTGGCGGGGGGCGCAGACACCTGCTGTGCCTGCGCGGTCACGCACACCAGCGCTCCTACCAGTACCAGTATCGACCTATATCGCCGCATCCCTGCCAGTCCTATCATGACGGTCTCAAGCTATACGATTTTACCGACGCCACCTTCAAATTTCGTAGCTGCTGCCGTGACCTTCGTGTTGTCTATTCACATTCAGCAACACGGTGATTGATTACATTCAACGAAAGAAATGGATTTCACCGATCAGTTCATAGGAGGAACGATGGTCAGGATGGCAAGCGCATGTGCGCAGCTCAGTGTGGCAACCAAGCAAGGGTTGCACTCATGAGCTTCTACATTGTTGTAAAGATACTTCTGCTGGGTTTCGCCCTCGTCAGCTATCTCATCTATCAGTCAAGGCGTTCAAACAACCACGACGCCTTGCTGGTGCTGCGCAAGGCACCGGTCACGCGCCTGCTGACAGAGCAGGAAGCCGCCGCTCTTGAGCCGCTGAAGGTTGCGGAGAAGCTGCTGTTCCTTCCCGAGGTTCGCATTCTGAAAGGGCCTTACCGCCAGCATGGGGTCAGCATCAATAGCGGCACCACCATGCACGACACCATCAATGATGTGACTGTCCTGCTGCCCTACGACGCCGCAGACTTCCTGGGCAATGACAACGAAGCCGAAGTTGTCATCTCCGGTAACATCGCCATCGTCGTCACGCTCAATGGCTTCGACGTGGTTTCGGGACGGCAACGTGCCGCCAGCGGCGCGACAGTGACTACGCCAGCGGCAGTTCCCGCGGAATCCAAGCCTTCCGACGACCTGACCAGCAGCGATCCGAATCAAACTCCGACGGTCCCCGTGCAGAAGAACGTGGAGTGGCTGCGTCAGCGCGCGGAAACCCCAGTGGAAGCACACCTGCGCCTGCGGCAGCGTTGGAACAGGCCGATGGCATTGAGCTGGCTTGCTGCCGTCATTCTGCTGTGGCTTGGAGCATGCCGGCTGGGGCATGCCGCCCAGGTGGTGTTCATCATCTGCGGGCTGGTATGCGTACTTGCAGGCATTGCCCTGATGCTACGCCGCCCACGTACAGACAGCCGCGTGCAGCGCAAGGTTGATCGCGCCAATGGCCCACTTTTCTTTTTCTCGCAACGCACCGCCAACAATGCCGCCGTGGTCAACAAGCACGCACTTCTCGGCGACAGTCTCAAGCTGCAACTGCCCGAGCATTGGCAGAACAGCGGTCGCATCACCTCGGGCGAATCCGTTGAAATTGAAGTGGATCGTGGCGATGGCCGGGTTCTTGGTCTGGGTGATGGCTGGTCGCTGGAAGACGAGCAGCGGCGCTTCCCCGAAGCCCGCTGGCGCACGCCACTGCTACTGACCCTGGTCGGGGCGCTTGGATTGGTTCTGGCGCTGCTGGGTAGCGATGGACCGGTCTCGGAGCTGAAAGCCAGCGTTGCCGCAATCATTCCCGGCACGCTGCGTGAAGATACGAGCGCACAGTCTTTGTTGCAGGACCCTCCATCGACTGGCGACACGCTGCGTATCTCCGGCACCGGCTATTGCGCGCCCGCGATGCAGCGCGATGACTCTGGCGAAATGATTGCCAGCGCCGATTGCAAGCAGATCCGCTGGGGTGGCAGCCCCGTCAAGGTGGGCTCGCTCAAATTGGATCCAGCGCTCATGGCGCTGTATTCCGGTGACTACCTGCAGACACGCACGTCCAGTTCGCGCGCGATGCTCGCCGCCATGATGGCGGGGGCAAGCGGCTACCCCTTCGGTGCCGCTCCGTCCACCCTGGAAGTCAGCGGACTGCATGATCTGGTTGCTCTGCTGGAGACCGTATGCACAACCACGTCCAACCAATGCGAAGCGCTCAAGGCCTCGCTTGCCAGCACCCTGCAACTGGAAGTCCACGATGAAAGCGGGAGCCGGCGGCTGACTGCCTGGCCTGAGCTGGCGAGCGAGTTGCGAAAGCTGGGCGATCTTCCGCGCAGTTTCAATTCCATCGAACTCAACCCGGGTGACGTAGACGCCGTCCGCAGGCTTACCCGTGACTTCGCCGCTGCAGACATCGCCCATGCGCTGGCTCAGCAAACCACGCGCATTCTGGAGCAGGGCAAGGACGGCGTGACCTTGGCATTGGATGAGCGCGCTACAGATCCTTCAGCGGCAGATGGCGGTGCCGATCGTGATTACGGCAGCGATGACGGGTACAGCTCGAACGGTCTGTTGGAACAATGGGCTCGCACCCAACAGCTGCTCGCTAGCGAGTCACCGTTTGAAGTGAATGCCCGCGTCATTGGTACGTCAAAGGACAATGGTGGCCTGCGCTTGCAGTTGTCGGCATTGGACGGCGACCCGGACAAAACGCCCTCCGCCATCGGTGGCACCTTGCTGTTGTTGCTCAGCCTGGCACTGTTTGGCAGCCAGCTACCGCTACTGATCATCGGCGTGCGTAATGCCAAGCGCCGGCGCGCGGCCTTGAACGAGGACCTGCGCAAGCGGCCTCCGCCGGGCCAGCCATTGCTGTTCTGAGGGTTGGAGCAATGATCGCGACCTGAACTGGACTCCGCGACCAACGCACCCCATGCGTCGGATAGCCCGCCGTCTCAGCCCGTGAGACGGCGATGTGCTTCCATGATGCTCTTTGATCGGCAGTCCGTGCATGGCGTTCTCCCTCGCTCCCCGCACCGAAGCCAGCGAACGGGCGCTGGCAACCACCGATGGCCTGCCCTCGCGTGATGGCTCGCTGCTGGGCCAACGCCTGGCCCGGCGCTACAAGGACCGGGTCACCGGCAGCTTCACCCTTCCCGGCCGCGAAGGCAGCTATGCACCGATTCCCGATGACGTGCCGGAGGCGCTGAAAGCCGCATTGAAGGCGCGCGGCATCGAGCAGCTGTACTCGCATCAGGCCGAGGCCTGGGACGCCAGCCAGCGCGGCGAGCATGTCGCCATCGTCACCCCCACCGCCTCCGGCAAGTCGCTGTGCTACACCTTGCCAGTGGTGAGCGCGGCGATGCAAGGCAATGCCAAGGCCTTGTACCTGTTCCCGACCAAGGCGCTTGCGCAGGACCAGGTGGCCGAGCTGCTGGAGCTCAACCGCGCCGGCGATCTGGGCGTCAAGGCCTTCACCTTCGACGGCGACACGCCCGGCGATGCGCGGCAGGCGATCCGCCTGCATGGCGACATCGTGGTCAGCAACCCGGACATGCTGCACCAGGCGATCCTGCCGCATCACACCAAGTGGGCGCAGTTCTTCGAGAACCTGCGCTATGTGGTGATCGACGAGATCCACACCTATCGCGGTGTGTTCGGCAGCCATGTCACCAATGTGCTGCGGCGGCTCAAGCGCATCTGCGCGTTCTATGGCGTGCAACCGCAGTTCATCCTGTGCTCGGCGACCATCGGCAACCCGCATGCGCATGCCGAGGCACTGGTGGAAGAGCGCGTGCATGCGATCACCGAGTCCGGCGCACCGACCGGGCCCAAGCACGTGCTGCTGTGGAACCCGCCGGTGATCAACCCGGATCTTGGCCTGCGCGCCTCGGCGCGTTCGCAGGCCAACCGCATTGCCCGCATCGCGATCAAGAGTGGCCTGAAGACCCTGGTGTTCGCACAGACGCGCTTGATGGTGGAAGTGCTGACCAAGTATCTGAAAGACATCTTCGACAACGACCCGCGCAAGCCGGCACGCATCCGCGCCTATCGCGGCGGTTATCTGCCGACCGAGCGCCGCGAGGTGGAACGGGCGATGCGTGCCGGCAATATCGACGGCATCGTCAGCACCTCGGCCTTGGAGCTGGGCGTGGATATCGGCGCGCTCGACGTGGTCATCCTCAACGGCTACCCCGGCAGCGTTGCGGCGACGTGGCAGCGCTTCGGCCGCGCCGGGCGTCGCCAGCAGGCCGCGCTGGGCGTGATGGTGGCTAGCAGCCAGCCGCTGGATCAGTACGTGGTGCGGCATCCGGATTTCTTCGCCAACGCCACGCCCGAGCACGCACGCATTTCGCCGGACCAGCCGCTGATCCTGTTCGATCACATCCGCTGCGCGGCCTTCGAGCTGCCGTTCCTGGCCGCTGAGCCGTTCGGGCCGATCGATCCGCTGGTGTTCCTGCAGGCGCTGGCCGAGACCGAGGTGGTGCACCAGGAAGGCGATCGCTGGGAATGGATTGCCGACAGCTATCCCGCCAATGCAGTGAGCCTGCGCGCGGTCGCCGATGGCAACTTCGTGGTGGTGGACCGCAGCGACGGCAAGCAACAGATCATCGCCGAAGTGGATTATTCCGCCGCGGCACTGACCCTGTACGAAGGCGCCATCCACATGGTGCAGAGCACGCCATATCAAGTTGAGCGGCTGGACTGGGACGGCCGCAAGGCCTACGTCACCCGCACGCACGTCGACTACTACACCGACAGCATCGACTACACCAAGCTCAAGGTACTGGACCGTTTCGACGGCAATGGTGCCGGCCGTGGCGACTCGCATCACGGTGAAGTACATGTGGTGCGGCGCGTCGCCGGCTACAAGAAGATCCGCTACTACACCCACGAGAACATCGGCTACGGTCCGGTCAACCTGCCCGACCAGGAACTGCATACCACCTCGGTGTGGTGGCAGCTGCCGCAGGCCACGCTGTTGCGCAGCTTCGCGCAGAAGCAGGATGCGCTGGATGGCTTCCTCGGTGCCGCTTATGCGCTGCACATCGTCGCCACCGTCGCAGTGATGGCCGATGCACGCGATCTGCAGAAAGCGGTGGGCAATGGCGACGGCGCCTGGTTTGCAGTGGCCGACCAGACCGGCCGCGGCCAGCTGCGTGGCAATGAAGCCGGCGAAGCCACGGTGGAGCTGATGCAGAGTTTCGTGCCCACGGTATACCTGTACGACAACTTCCCCGGTGGCGTTGGCCTGAGCGAACCGCTATGGCAACGCCAGGGTGAGTTGGTGCAGCGCGCGTTGGAGTTGGTGGAACGTTGCGACTGCAATGCCGGCTGCCCCGCCTGTGTGGGTCCGGTACTGGCTGCGCAGGAAGACGACAAGGGGCCTACACCGCGCTCCTTGGCACTAACCGTGTTGTCGCTGCTCTCGGCCGAGCGATGCGATCAGGTGCCGACCATCGTCATCGACGAGGCCGTCGACCTGCTGCCATGAGCATCAGCCTGGACAAATTGAAGGCCCTGCGTAAACAGGCGGGGCTGGCAACGGCAGCACCTGCGGGATCAGCGGAGCCCGCAGCTGTTGTAGGAGCGGGGGGGGGGGGGGGGGGGGGGGGGGGGGGGGGGGGGGGGGGGGGGGGGGGGGGGGGGGGGGGGGGGGGG
>NZ_JBRREF010000021.1:0-70029 GCF_056760135.1 Stenotrophomonas sp. STEN023
CCCCCCCCCCCCCCCCCCCCCCCCCCCCCCCCCCCCCCCCCCCCCCCCCCCCCCCCCCCCCCCCCCCCCCCCCCCCCCCCGATTGTGGGAGCGGCGTAACCCGCGAAGCAGATGGTTCCCAATGCAGTAAAAATCCCAAGCACTCCAGCACACTGGGCTTCGCGGCCCACACCGCTCCCACAAAAAAACACCAACACGCCCTGCGATCAGCACCACGCATCGCCCCGGACTTCCCAGCCTTGTGAATTTGCGCTGCAATAACGCAAACGAACAGATGGAAGCTCGATGCGCTATCAAGGCCGGCTGCAGGATTGGAACGATGACAAGGGCTTCGGTTTCGTATTACCCAACGGTGGCGGTGATCGGGCCTTCGTCCACATCAAGGCCTTCGAGCAGCGCAGCCAGCGGCCCTCCAATGGGATGCTGATCAACTACGCAGTACGCAAAGATGATCGCGGTCGCCTCAATGCGATTGCCATACGCTCGGCAACCACTTCCAAAACCACTGCGGCAAAACCAAAACGCGTCCCGATCACAGCTCGCCTGCCACATATCCTGCTTGGTGTTGCCGCCCTGCTCTGCATGTTCGGCTTATGGATAGCCAAGCTGGTACCGGACTGGACCTTGCCCGTGATTGGCGGCATGAGCATCGTTGCACTTGGCTTCTACCTGCACGACAAGGGCGCAGCGACCCGCGGCCAACAACGCACTGCGGAAAATACCTTGCATCTGATTGCCCTGCTCGGCGGCTGGCCTGGCGCGCTCATCGGCCAGGGCCTGTTCCGTCACAAGACCAGCAAGACCAGTTTCCAGATTGTCTTCTGGTTGACGGTTGTGCTCAACGTCGCCGCGGTTTGGCTCATGGCCAGCGGCAAGCTGAGCCTTCCGCTATAACCCCAGCCGCGTGGCAGCCACGCAGCCCGGGCAAGCGCAGCGCACCCGGGGCTCCCGCCCGTCACGCTTGAATCCACCAGAACCCCAGCCCGAGCGTGCGCTGCGCTTAACCGGGCCAAGCATTGTGTGCGCCTGGGCTTGTCGCTGATTGATGCCGCACTCCGGCAGTGGTGTGCCCCACCATCACCCCAGCCTCTGCCATGACCAAGCCCCCTGCCCGCTGAGAACAGTGCGGATCAGAATCTACTGCTTTCCGCCCAGCAACCACCTGCTACACCACCGCATTGGTGCCGGTGGCTTATCATTTGCCTTTCTCCAGCACCAGCACGGCATCATGGATCGAGCCCGTACGCAGTCCACCTTCCGCAACGTTTGTCTGCGGCTTGTCGCTCTCAGCTTTTTCTCGCTGATCGGTCTTCAAAGCGCCTTCGCGCAGACCGCCCGCAAGCCTTCGCCCTACGAATACCGGCCTGACGTCGCCGCGCCCGCAACCAATAGCAGCCAGGCCCCGGCGCATCTGCCGCGCATTGGCAGCCGCGATGACTTCATGCGCCTTGCCCGGGTTTACAACCCCGGTACGCCGCTGGAAATGCCGCACCTGATCTTCACCATCGATCGGCGTGACCCTGTCCGCATCTACTACATCAATACACCTCGCTTCGAGCTGCATGAGAACTTCGTGCGCCGCGAGCGGCTCGTCGCGCAGCTGGACAAAGCCACGCTCAACGCGCAGTACAAGGACCCGCAACGACGTTTCCTGTTCGGCACGGTGAGTTGGCAACGTGACCTGCCCGGCTATACCTATGAGTTCTGGGAAGGTGACCAGCTCACACCCGCACTGCTCAGGCAGACCGACCAGTTGGTGCGCGGATCGTTCTACGAGGCAATCCGCTTCAAGACCAATTCCACCCTGCACGAACAAACCGCACGCACAGCCGGGCTCCCCTTCATCACCCAGGAAGCACTGCTGCGTGAGCAATCCTTCCTGCCATTGAACGCAGGCATTGCACAGGGCCGCTTGCGCATCGTCCGCTCGGTCGAGCAGGCCAGCGATCTATCGCCACAGGATATCGTGGTACTGGATGATGTCCCGATCTCGCTATCACCGGTCGCAGGTCTGGTTGCCCAGCGACCATCGACGCTGCTGTCGCACGTCAATCTGCTGGCCAAGGGCTGGCGTATCCCCAACGTCTATGTCCGCGACGCGCAGGCTGCATTGCGCGTCTACGACGGACAGTGGGTCGAACTGGAAGTCACCAATAACAATTACAAGGTGCGCCCGGCCCTGCGCCCGGCATCATCGCCATCCCGAACCACGCAGGCTTCCGTGCGCAACCTGCCTCGGCCCGACCTGTCGGTGACCGCGCTGAAGCCACTGTCAGCCCTGCGCGCCAGGGACAGCAGCCATTGCGGGGTCAAGGCCGCGAACCTGGGTACCTTGAGATCCGCGTTGCCGCCGTCGGCCCGGGTTCCCGATGGTTTCTGCGTTCCCTTCTCGCACTATCAATCCGCAATGCAGAAACTGCGCATCGGCGAGCGACTGGCGGCACTGCAACAGCGCCCCGGCTTCGCCACCGATGCCAATGTCCGTCGCGAGGCACTCACCGCGCTGCGCGCCGAGATCGCCAATGCCACACCGGATCCGGCGCTGGTCCGCAACCTGCAGTCACAGTGGCAAGGCCAGCTGCAGGGCCGCGGTGTATTCGTGCGCAGCTCCTCCAACTCCGAAGACCTGCCCAACTTCAGCGGTGCCGGCCTGTATACGACGGTACCCAATGTGATTGCTGCTGATGCACTGGTGCGTGCGGTGCAGACGGTCTGGGCATCGGTCTATAACTTCGAAGCTTACGAAGCCCGCAGTGCCGCTGGCCTGCGCCAGGATGCGGTTGCAATGTCGGTGCTGGTGCAACTGGCAGCCCCGTCGGACAGCTCCGGGGTGATGATCACCCGCGATCCGTTTGACGCAGGTCGCCGCCATATCACCTATATCTCGGCCAAACGCGGGCTCGGCATCCGCGTGGTGGAAGGCAAGCGACAGGCCGAGCAGGTGATGTACTCGAACTGGTCAAAGGCCGTGCAGGTACTCAGCCGCTCCGCCGAAGACACCCAACTGGTCGCCAATGCCAGCGGTGGCGTGCGCGAAGTGCCGCTCACTGGTTCACGCCAGGTGCTGACCGACAGCTTGATCGCGCGGCTGGCCGCGGTTGGTGGCCGTACCAAACAAGCCCTGGGCGGGGTCGACCAGGACATCGAGTGGGCTGTGGTGGGCAATGACATCATCATCCTGCAATCACGACCTTATGTGGATGGCAGCAACCGTTGATAGTCGAACGGCTCCCTGCCGGCAGCATCACCGTCCCACTTCATCCAACGGGAGGATCCATGGACAAGATCGACCTGAAGAACCAGTTCAAGCAGCTCTACAAACCCTCGGCCAAGGATGTAGCCGAGGTGGATGTGCCTGCCTTCAATTTTCTTATGATTGATGGCGCCGGCAATCCAAATACGTCGCAGGAGTACAAGCAAGCAGTGGAGGCACTGTTCTCCGTCGCCTACACCATCAAGTTCGCACTGAAGAAAGCCGGGCGCCTGGACTATGCCGTGATGCCGCTGGAGGGTCTGTGGTGGGCAGATGACATGGCGAGCTTCCAGCGCGATGAGAAGCAGCACTGGCGGTGGACCATGATGATCATGCAGCCAGCGCAAGTCAGCGCCCAGGATGTGGATGCCGCGATCACCAGCGCGCTGAAGAAGAAGCCACTGCCCGGCCTGTCAAAGCTGCGCTTTGAGTACTTCCATGAGGGCCGCTGCGCGCAGCTGTTGCATATTGGTCCGTTTGCCAATGAAGGCCCGAACATCCAACGCGTGCACGACTTCATCGGCGAACGCTCTGCATTGCGCGGCAAGCACCACGAGATCTACCTGAGTGACATCAGAAGGGCCGCTCCAGAGAAGTGGAAGACCATCATCCGCCAGCCCATGCAATGATGTCGCGGCGATGATCAACCCAGCCTTCAGCCCGTCAGACAGGAGCTCCGCATGACTTTCTGGTTGGTCGCAATTGCAGCCAGCGTCGGCCTTGGGATGGCCGCAGGCGCACTCTGCCGTCGTGCCTGGCTTGCGGTTCTGCTTGCCGCCCTGCTCGGCGGCCTGCTCGCCCCGTATCTGGGGCTGCGCTTTGTCTGGGACGTTACAGGTCACCACGACGCACAGGATGGGTTGGCCTTCCTGTTCGGCCCGATGATCACCGTGCCTGTGGCCAGCATCGTTGCCTACTGCTTCAGGCGCTGGCGGCAACGGAAACCAGGCTGATCACGCGCGCCATCGCGCCCCCGCCACGATAACGCTGGAGCCGGGCCACGCCCGGCTCCAAATTGCTTAGTGCAGGACCAACTGCCCCTGCTGCAGCCGATACTCACGCTGCACCACGCCTTCCGGCAGGCGGTCATGGGTAATCATCAACAGGCTGCGCTGGCCCAGTGCCGCCGCCAGATCGATCAGCAACGCATGCGCCGTGTCCACGTCCAGACCTTCGGTCGGCTCATCCAGCACCATGATCGGTGCATTGCGCAGCAACGCCCGCGCCAAGGCCAAACGGCGCGCCTGCCCGGCCGACATGGTGGCGCCGTTCTCGCCAACCCATGCATCCAACCCGCCCTGTTGCTGCGCCCACTCGTTCAAGCGCACCTGTGCCAACACCGCCCACAGGGTCTCGTCACTGGCCTGCGGATCGCCCAGCCGCAGGTTCTCGGCAATGCTGCCGGCGAACACCGGTGCGCCCTGCGGCAACCAGGCGATCTGGCGGTACCAATCGTCCTGGGCAAACTCGCGCAGATCGACGCCGCCGAAGCGCACCGCGCCTTGCTGCGGATCCCATAACCGCAGCAGCAACGCCGACAACGTCGTCTTGCCGCAACCGCTGTCACCGCGGATCGCGATGCGATCACCCGCTGCGAGCCGCAGGTCCACCCCATCAAGCAGATTCCGTGTCTCGCCCGGCCAGGCAAACACCACCTGTTCGAAGCTGACGGTGGCATCGCCTACCGGCACAGCACGCGGCTGCGCCGGCTCCTGCACCGCAGACGGTTGGTCGACGATCTGCCGCAGCCGTTTGCCTGCGACCCGCGCCGCCTGCAACGCCTGCCACGCAATACCGCTGCCCGCTGCCACTTCCAACAGCGCGACGGTCAGGAAGATCAGGGTTGCAGCGAAGTGCGCCTCCACCTTGCCAGCCTGGAAGGCCGACAAAGCCAACCACAGCATCGCCACCAGACCGAGTCCAGCAATACTGGAATGCAAGACGTTGCCGGCGATCAGGCGCCCGCGACGTCGTTGATCGCTGCGCGCCAGTTGCTGCGCAGCGGCGTCAACACGCAGTGCCCAATCGTCGCGGGCATCCAGCGCGGTGAGATCAGCAGCGCCTTCCAGCCCTTCAAACGCCAACGTGCGCAGGCTGGCATGCTGCTGCGCACGCTCGGCCTCGAACGCATCGCCGCGACGCACCGCAAACACCGGCACGCCAACCCCGACCAGCACCGCCAGCAGCAGCAACAGCACGGCCGCCGGCCAATGGATCAAGCCAGCGGCCAGTACCGTCGCCAAGGCAATGCCGGCCAGGGCCAACAAGGGGCTGATGGCACGGACCATCAAGCCATCGACTTCACCGATATCGGTGATCAGTCGCGCCAACAGTTCGCCGGTGCGACTGCTACCCAAACGTGCTGGCGCCAGTGGCAACGCACGCTGGAAGAACCAAACCCGCAGGTCACGGGCGATGCGCAGGGTTGCGTCGTGGCCGACCAGCTTTTCGAAATAGCGCGAGACGATGCGCGCCATCGTCAACGCGCGGATGCCGGCCGACGGTGAGAAGAAGTTGAAGGTGGCGCCCATACCCAAGGCACCGGCCAGCGCCGCGGCGGTAAGGAAGCCACCGGACAGACCCAGCAGAGCAACACCAGCAAGCATGGTGGTGAACAGCAGCACGGTCGCCAAGGTCAGACGCCAGCGGTGGCGCTTGAATACATCACGCATCGTCAGCGCGCTCATGCGTGCTCTCCCTGTACTTCACGTTGCATGATGTGCTGCAGGTCGATGACGTTGTCGGCCCAGCGCATTGCCGCCTCACTGTGGGTCGCCATCAGCACGGTGCGGCCACGCGTATGCGCAGCCAGCGCCTGCAGCAGATCGGCTTCGGTCTGCGGATCAAGGAAGGCCGTGGGCTCATCCAGCAGGAACAGGTCCGGCTCCAGCAACAGCAACCGCGCCAGGCCTATCCGCCGTGCTTCGCCACCGGACAGGCCGAACCCGCGTTCGCCAATCACCGTATCCAGGCCCAGCGGCAGATGCTGGGCAAAGCGCATGATCTGCGCGACCTCGGCCACAGCCTGCAGGCGCGCAGCACTGACTGCCGGATCGGCCAGGCGCAGGTTGTCGGCAATCGTTCCGTGGAACAGGTACGGACGCTGCCCGGCATACGCGATGCGCACACCGTCGCGGACCACGATACGACCTTCGTGCGGCGGCAGCCAACCAGCAAGGGCTTCCAGCAAGGTGCTCTTGCCGCTGCCGCTTGGCCCAATCAGCGCCAGCCGCTGACCGTCACCGATCTCCAGCGAAAAGTCGTTCAACACATCGTGGGCGGCGCCTTGCGGACGCAGCCTGACGCTGCGGACCGAAACCAGCGACGCATGCAGCTGCGCCGGCTCTGGCGCTACCAACGGCGCCGCGATCGCGCCAACCGACGCAGCTTCCTGATCATCGGCCAGCAGTCGTTCCACCTCGGCAGCAGCAGCCAGGGCATTGGCGCGGTCGTGGTAATGCGCGGCCAGACGCCGCAGCGGCGCATAGAACTCCGGCGCCAGCAGCAGGCAGAACATGCCGGTACCCAAGGTCGGCACCACCGAATGCAGCGACATCAGGCCCAGATAGCTCAAACCCAAGTACAAGGCCACCATCGCCACGCTGACCGAGGCGAAGAATTCCAGCACCGTGGAGGACAGGAAGGCGATGCGCAGCACCTTCATGGTGCGCTCGCGCACGCCATCAGCGGCGGCGGCAACCCCTTCCAGCTCGGCTTCACCGCGCCCGTACAGACGTAACAGACCCAAGCCCTTGATGCGATCGGCAAAGTGGCCACTCATCCGCGCCAACTCGCCCAGCTGTGCCCGACCGGCGGCCTCGGCGCCCCAGCCGACCAGCATCATGAAGAACGGCACCAGCGGCGCGGTGAAGATGAAGATCAACGCCACCACCCAGTCCACATAGGCCACAGCGGCGGCAATCAGCAGCGGCACCACCACCACTTCCACCCGCACCGGCTGGAAACCCGCGTAATAACCCTCGATCGCGTCGCCATGTGACAGCAGCAGTTCGCCCAGCTCCCCCGTGCGCTGACGGCGCAACCACAACGGCCCGCGCGCCAGCAAACGCCGGTAAACCTGCTCACGCAGGGCCAGCTTGGCGGTATCGGCCACCTTGCCGGCGGCGGTCTGCGCGACACCCCCGAGCAGGCTGCGCGCCAGTAGAACTACTGCCAATATCCAGAAACCGTGAATTACCTGTACCCAATTCAGCTGCTTCACGACTATGCTCTGGATCAGCCAGGCAATTGCGCCAGCCTGCACGATCAGCAGCGCACCTGAAGTACAGACGGCCAAGGCCGCCAAACGCTGCTGCGAGCGGGCGCCGGACGCCAAGGCCGCCAGCCATTGCTGTTGCTGGCGACGTTGCTGCTGCACCGCGTTGGAATGTGGAACTTCGCTCAAGACTGACAACTCAGGTGAAGGAGAACCAAGTGATTGTAAGCAAGCCGTACCCAGCCTGCCGGCCCTGCACGATCGGCGTTGGACAGCCAGCCCACATTGATCCAGATCAAGGCATTGGCAGGCCTGAACGGGGAGTATCGCTGCCATAGAACCCCTCCCAGCCACTCCATGACGCCCAATTCCCACGAGGTAGCCAGGCCATGATCGACTCAACAGTCGTAGAACTGTCACGTCTACAGTTCGCGCTGACCGCGATGTATCACTTCATTTTCGTCCCGCTCACGCTGGGTCTCTCTTTCATGATCGCGATCATGGAGAGCGTCTATGTGATGACCGGCAAGGATGTCTGGCGCCGGATGACCCTGTTCTGGGGCGTGCTGTTCGGCATCAACTTCGCCATGGGTGTGGGTACCGGCATCGTGATGGAATTCCAGTTCGGCATGAACTGGTCCTATTACAGCCACTACGTAGGTGACATCTTCGGTGCGCCGCTGGCCATCGAGGGCTTGATGGCGTTCTTCCTGGAAGCGACCTTCATCGGCCTGTTCTTCTTCGGCTGGGGCCGTTTGTCCAAGGTGCAGCATCTGACCGTGACCTGGCTGATGGCGCTGGGTACCAACCTGTCGGCGCTGTGGATCCTGATCGCCAATGGCTGGATGCAGTACCCGGTGGGTGCCGTGTTCAACCCTGAAACGATGCGCATGGAAATCGTCGATTTCGCGGCCGTGCTGCTGAACCCGGTCGCCCAGGCCAAGTTCGTGCATACCGTTTCGGCCGGTTATGTGGCCGGTGCGATGTTCGTGATGTCGATCTCGGCCTTCTTCATGCTGCGCGGCAAGCACCGTGACATCGCCCGCCGCTCGTTCGCGGTGGCCTCGGCGTTCGGCCTGCTGGCCTCCATCTCGGTTGCCGTGCTGGGTGATGAATCCGGTTACGCCACGGCCGAAAACCAGAAGATGAAGCTGGCTGCCATCGAAGGCATGTGGCATACCCACCCGGCCCCGGCCCCGTTCACTGCGTTCGGCATTCCGAACCAGAAGGAACAGCGCAACGACTTCGAAGTGCAGATTCCGTACGTGATGGGCCTGATCGCCACCCGTTCGCTGGACGAGGAGATCCCGGGCATCCTGGACCTGGTCAAGCAGGCCGAAGGGCGCGTCAAGGGCGGCCAGATCGCCTACGCCGCGCTTGAGCGCATCCGCGCCGACAAGAATGACGTTGAAGCCCGCGAGGTCTTTGACCGCCATTGGCAGGACCTGGGCCACGGCCTGCTGCTGAAGCGTTACCGCGACGACATCGAGAACGCCACGCCCGAGCAGATCGCACAGGCTGCGCTGGATACGGTACCGACGGTAGGCCCGCTGTTCTGGACCTTCCGCGTCATGGTTGGCCTTGGCATCTACATGATCGGCTTCTTCGCCCTGGCCTTCTACTACTCCTGCCGCAACAACTTCGAGCACAAGCGTACCTTCCTGCGGGTTGCCCTGTGGTCGCTGCCAGCACCGTGGATCGCCATCGAATGCGGCTGGTTCATCGCCGAATACGGCCGTCAGCCGTGGGCTGTTGATGGCGTGCTGCCGACGTTCTATGCCGCTTCCGGCCTGGCCGTCTACGAAATCCTGGCGACGCTGGTCGGCTTCACCGCGCTGTACACGGTGCTGCTGGTCATCGAAGTCAAGCTGATGCTCAAGGCCATCCGCAAGGGCCCGGACGACATCCTGCCCTCGCTGCAGCAGTCGGCCGTCGCAACCAACCACGCCAATGCCGCCGGCAACGGCCAGGCATAAGGCAGGAGAACACACATGGAATTCATTCTTCTGGACTACACGACGCTACGCGTGATCTGGTGGCTGCTGCTTGGCGTGCTGCTGATCGGCTTCGCGGTGATGGACGGTTTCGATCTTGGCGTTGGCACCTTGCTGCCGTTCGTGGCCAAGACCGATGAAGAGCGCCGCCTGGTGATCAACACCATCGGCCCGGTGTGGGAAGGCAACCAGGTGTGGCTGGTGCTCGGTGGCGGCGCGATCTTCGCCGCCTGGCCGCCGCTGTATGCGGTGAGCTTCTCCGGCTTCTACCTGGCGATGTTCCTGATCCTGTTCGCCCTGATCCTGCGCCCGGTCGGCTTCAAGTACCGCGGCAAGATGCCCAGCCAGCGCTGGCGCAACAACTGGGACAAGGCGCTGTTCATCGGCGGCTTCATCCCGGCGCTGATCATGGGTGTGGCGGTTGGCAACGTGCTGCTTGGCGTGCCGTACCACTTCGATGACACCCAGCGCGTGTTCTACACCGGCAACCTGCTTGGCCTGTTGACCCCGTTCGCCCTGCTGGCTGGCCTGGTCAGCGTGGCGATGCTGGTCTCGCACGGTGCGGCAATGCTGGTACTCAAGACCAGCGGCCCGGTCGCCGAGCGTTCGGCAAAGATCGGCAGCATCGCCGCCATCGCCTCGTTCGTGCTGTTCGCCCTGGCTGGCGCCTGGGTTGCCTTCGGCCTGCCGGGCTACCAGATCACCTCGCAGGTGGTGACCGATGGTGCCAGCAATCCACTGTTGAAGACCGCTGAGTTCTCCGCCGCTGGCGGCTGGCTGCACAACTACAGCTCCATGCCGGCCACGATCCTGGCGCCGGTGGTGGGCCTGCTGGGCGCGCTGGCCAGCGCGGTGCTGCTGCGCAAGCGTCGTGGCGGCCTGGCCTTCATCGCCTCGGGCGCCTCCATTGCCGGCATCATCTTCACCGTCGGCTTTGCGATCTTCCCGTTCCTGCTGCCCTCTTCCACCAGCCCGGGCTCCAGCCTGACGCTGTGGGATGCTTCCTCCAGCCACCTGACGCTGTGGGTGATGCTGCTGGCCACCGTGATCTTCCTGCCGATCATCATCGCCTACACCACCTGGGTGTACCGCGTACTGAAGGGCAAGACCACGCTGGAAGAAATGGGTGAAAACCCGAACGCCTACTGATCCGCAACGACAACATCAAGGAGACAACTCATGTGGTATTTCGCTTGGATTCTGGGTGCTGGCCTCGCTGCGACGGTCGCCATCCTCAACGGCATGTGGTTTGAAGCGCGCGAAGCCAACAAGATCGATGCAAAGCGCTGAAAAAACTGCGTGAAGGTATTGCCAAAACGCCGGACTGAGCGTATCTTTCCGGCTCCCTTCGCGGGGTGTAGCTCAGTCTGGTAGAGCGCTACGTTCGGGACGTAGAGGTCGCAGGTTCGAATCCTGTCTCCCCGACCAAAGGGTCGGAAAAAGCCTGGAATGACGGCAACGTCCTCCAGGCTTTTTATTCGCCGATACATGGTTGTCGGCAGCCAACGCACCACGCCTTGCAGGCAGCGCTGGCTGAACAAAAGAACTTGCAGGGCGCGAGGTTCACCGCTATCATAGGCGGCTCCTTCGGGGTGTAGCTCAGTCTGGTAGAGCGCTACGTTCGGGACGTAGAGGTCGCAGGTTCGAATCCTGTCTCCCCGACCAATTTGACAAAAGCCGGCCTCTGGTCGGCTTTTGTTTTTGGTGGGTTTCAAACGACGCCACCCACCGCGTCGGAGTAAGCAATGTCCACGCCCGCCCAGTCCCCCATCCGGCACCCCCTGCTCAAGGGCCGCCTGCTGGCATTTGCCGCCATCGTCCTGGTCGCCGCCAACCTGCGCAGCGCAGTCACCTCGCTGACGCCACTGCTGGACCGGCTCGGCCACGTCTTCGACTTCGGCAGCACCATGACCGGCGTGCTTGGCATGATGCCGACCGCTGCCTTTGCCGTGTTCGGCCTGGCCACGCCACGCATCACCCGCGCCATCGGCCTGGAACGCACCGCCGTGCTGACCATGGTGCTGGCCACCATAGGCCTGCTGCTGCGCGCCTTCGCCAACGATGTCGGCATGCTGCTGCTCGGTTCAGCCGTCGCCCTGGCCGGCATGGGCATGGGCAACGTGGTGGTGCCGCCGTTGGTGAAGCGCTATTTCGCCGACCGCGTAGGCACGCTGAGTACGGTCTATATCTCGGTGCTGCAGGCCGGCACGATGGTGCCTGCATTGTTGGCGGTACCGGTGGCCGATCAGTTCGACTGGCGCATCTCGCTGGGCATGTGGTCGATGCTGTCGGTGGCTGCATTGCTGCCGTGGATCCTGCTGGCACGCAGCGCCCCGCGCGTGGAGGCTGCCGTCACCAGCAGCGAACATGCACCTGGTCGCGTCTGGAAGACACAATTGGGCTGGGGCATGGCGCTGATGTTTGGCATGACCTCGCTGGGCACGTATTCCCTGTTCACCTGGTTGCCCAAAGTGATGGTGGAAGCAGGCGCCAGTGAGTCCTTCGGCGGCGTCATGGTGGCGGTGTATTCGGCAATTGGCTTGTTGCCCTCGTTGCTGGTGCCGGCATTGGCAGTGCGCATGCGCAACCCCTTCCCGATTGCGGTGATAGTGTTTGTGTTGAACATGATCGCCTTCGCCGGCCTGCTATGGGCACCGATGAGCGCACCGCTGCTATGGGCAGTCATCGCGGGTCTTGGTCCGTCTACCTTCCCGCTCGGCCTGACCTTGATCAACCTGCGCACCCGCAGCCAAGCTGGTTCGGCAGCACTGTCCGGCTTCATGCAAGGCGTGGGATACAGCCTGGCCAGCCTCGGCCCGCTGTTGTTCGGTTGGCTGCATGGCATGAGCGACGGCTGGGCATGGTCGTTTGCCTTCCTCGCCTGTTGCTCGGGCGTACTGCTGACTGGCGCTTGGTTTGCCTGTAAACCGCAGCAACTGGAAGATCACTGGAAGTAAGCCGCAGTTGATACAGAAAAGCCGCCGATGTGAATCGGCGGCTTTTTCGTACTTGAGCAAGCAACGCAGCCCGGCACCGGCGGCTGACCGGATCTTGTAGGAGCGGCGTAAGCCGCGAAGCCGACGGTATTGGAAGGGCCGGAGCTTTGTGCACGCCGAAGCAGTGGGTGCTTCACGGCTTACCCGGGCTACAACGGTTGCTTGCCACGATTAATTCAACGGATGCCTCACCTGGCCTTCGCCGCGCACCACGAAGCGCTCCACCGTCAACGCTTCCAGGCCCATCGGACCATAGGAATGCAGGCGCGTGGTGGAAATCCCGATCTCCGCACCCAGGCCGAGTTCACCGCCATCAGAGAAACGCGAGGACGCGTTGACCATCACCACCGCCGAGCGCAGTGCGCGCACGAAGGCTTCGCCGTGGGCCGGATTACCGGTAGCAATGACTTCGGTGTGATCCGAGGTATAGGTCTGGATATGCGCAATGGCGGCAGCCATGTCAGGCACCACTCGGATTGCGAGGATCAGATCGAGATACTCGGCGGCGTAGTCGTCTTCCGTCGCCGGCACGATGTCCGCCACCAACGCCTGGGTCGCCGTATCGCCACGCAGCTCGACACCGCGCTCGCGCAGCGCAGCCGCCGCCAGCGGCAGGAACTGCGGCGCGATCGCCTCGTGGACCAGCAAGGTCTCCAGCGAGTTGCAGGCGGATGGCCGTGAAGCCTTGCCGTCGATCAGCAGATCCACTGCCAACTGCAAATCAGCTGTGTCATCGACAAACAGATGGCAGACGCCCTTGTAGTGCTTGATCACCGGCACCCGCGCATGCTCGGCGACGAAGCGGATCAGGCCTTCACCGCCACGCGGAATGGCCAGATCGATGATGTCGTTGAGCTGCAGCAACTCCAGCATGGTCTCGCGGCGCAGGTCTTCGACCAGCGTGAGTGCCGCATCCGGCAAACCCGCATCGCGCAATGCACGCTTGAGGCTGGCGGCAATCGCAGTATTGGAATGGATGGCTTCGGAGCCACCACGCAGGATCACGCCATTGCCAGCCTTGATGCACAGCGCTGCGGCATCGGCAGTCACATTGGGCCGCGCTTCGTAGATCATCGCGATCACACCCAGTGGCACCCGCACCTTCTGCACGCGGATGCCATTGGGTCGGTCATAGTCGCGAGTAACCTCGCCCACCGGGTCGGGCAAGGCAGCGACTTCACGCAGCGCATCGGCAACACCGCGCAGACGCTCCGGGTTCAAAGCCAGGCGATCCAGCATTGCCGAACCCACACCCTTGTCGCGTGCTGCCTGCAGATCGCGTGCGTTGGCAGCGAGGATGCTGCCAGCATCGGCCTCCAACGCTGCAGCCATCGAGCTCAGAAGCGCGCTGCGGGCAGCGCTGGAAAGCAGGCCCAACTGCTGCGCGGCATCACGGCACTGCAATGCCAGGGTGCGGATATCACTCATGTTCTGACCTGCCGGTAATCAAAGGGAAACTCACAGCAACACCAGGTCATCGCGATGGACCACGTTGTCGCCGTAGTTGTAGCCAAGGATGGATTCGATCTCGCGGGTGTGATGTTGGCTGATGCGGCGGATGTCCACGGCCGAATACTGGCTGACACCACGCGCAACGCGCTGCTGTCCCTGCGGATCAAACAAGCGCACCTCCACCATGTCACCACGGCGGAACTCGCCTTCCGCCCCAACCACACCGCCGGGCAGCAGTGAGGCGCCTTTGTCGCGCAGCGCACGTGCGGCGCCGGCGTCGATCAGGATCGCACCCGGCTCCAGTGGCGCGTGTTTCAGCCAATACTTGCGCGCGGCGATACGCGACTGGCCAGCATGCAGGCGGGTTCCATGCAACCTGCCCTGTGCCAAACCGCGCACAACGTCGCCGCTGCGGCCATTGAACAAGTAGGTATCAATGCCGGCTGCACCGGCCTTGGCCGCGGCCTGCAGCTTGGTGTGCATGCCACCGGTGCCAACCGCGCTGCCACTACCGCCGGCCATGGCCAGGATCTCCGCGGTAAGCACGGTGACTTCGTTGATCGGTTGCGCATCAGGACAACTGCGCGGATCGGCGGTGTACAGGCCATCGATGTCGGTGGCGATGAACAAGGCATCGGCATCGACCAGCGCGGCGACGATGGCGGCGAGGTTGTCGTTGTCGCCGAGCTTGAGCTCATCCACCGACACGGTGTCGTTTTCGTTGACGACCGGCAGCGCGCCGAGCGCCAGCAGCTCGTTGAGCGTTGCCCGCGCATTGAGGTAGCGCCGGCGGTTGCGCAGATCATCGTGGGTGAGCAGCACCTGTGCCACCGGACGTTCGAAGAAGCGCTGCCATAGCCCGATCAACTGCGCCTGGCCCAACGCGGCCAGCGCCTGCCGCGCAGCCATTGCCGTCCCCGCCTCTGCTGCCTTGGGCACGATGGCGCGCCCGGCGGCGACTGCGCCGGAGGAGACAATCACTACTTCGCGGCCGGCGAGCACATTGGCCGAGACGAACTGCGCCAGACCGAGTGCGAAGCGCGGGGTCAGACCACCACCATCGGCGGCCAGCAGACTGCTGCCGACCTTGAGGACGGCGCGACGCCACTGCGGCAACGCTTGCTCGGCAAAGGGTGAGAGCGAGGTCTGGATCATGGGATCAGCGGGTATTCCACTCGTGGATGGTCAGCTCGGAGCTGCCATGGATGGCCAAGGGGTCGGTCGCGACAATGGCCTTGGCAGCTTCGAGTGTTTCGATGTTCTTCAGCACATACGCGCCGCCGGTGCCGTCGCTGAAACCTCCGGTCAGGTGCAGCTGATCATCGGCGCTGAGCGCATCGAGGAAGGCCTTGTGTGGGGCGATCACCGCGTCGTCGAACGACGGCTTGCGCATCGCCAATACCAGATAGAGTTTCATTGCATTCTCCTTTAGCTGCGTATGACACCACGCCGAAGCTGAAGCTGGCGCGATTGCTTTCGCTTGGAACTTGCTGTGGCTATGGCTATGGCTATTGCTGTGGCTTTGGCCGTCCCTTCTCCCGCCTGCGGGAGAAGGTGCCCGAAGGGCGGATGAGGGGGCTTTTGACTTTATCCAGCTAGAAGCTCCCCTCACCCCAACCCCCGCTCCGCGCCCCGGCCCTTGCGCAGGCGCAAGGGCGTTCAACAGGGCACGAACCGGTGGTTCGTAAACGCACCTCTTTCACCCCGCAGGCGGGAGAGGGGCTTAAGCCGGAGCAAAAACAAACACGGGCGCCTCTCGACGCCCGTATCCAGCCATCAGCCCTACAACGCGCTCCAGCGCGCACCGAGCTCATCCAGCCTGAGATCCGCCGCAGCGCCGGGCGACACCCGCGCCGCCAGACTGCCTTCGGGCGTGCGCCCCCGCCCCGCCGTATCCGCTGCCTCTGCTGCCGCCTTGTAAGCATCACGGAATGGCACACCCGCCACCGCGGCTTCCACCGCAACGTCGGTCGCATACATGCCTGAATCAATCGCTGCGCGGATGTTGTCATCGCGCCAATCCAGGTTCGACAGCAAGGCCGGCAGCAGTTCCAGCGCTGCGAGTCCACGCCCAAAGCCATGCACGATTGCGCCCTTGGAGTTCTGCAGGTCACGCTGGTAACCAGACGGCAGCGACAGCAGCTGCTCGATCTCGGTGCGCGCGGCGGCAATGCTGGCATGAGTGGCGCGCATCAATTCGATCACGTCCGGGTTGCGCTTGTTCGGCATGATCGAGCTGCCGGTGGTGTACTGCGCCGGCAATGCCACGAACGCGAACTCACCGGTGGTGAACAAGGACAGATCCCAGGCGATACGACGCAGGTCCAGCGTCGCGCCGCCCAGCGCTTCCAATGCCGCCAACTCGAACTTGCCACGCGAGAGCTGCGCGTAGATCGGGCTGATCTGCATGCGCGAGAAGCCCAGCGCTGCGGTGGTGTGCTCGCGATCGAGCGGCAGGTTGACGCCGTAACCGGCGGCCGTACCCAGCGGATTGGTGTCGATCAGCGCGCGCGTGTCGCGGGCACGGATCGCATTGTCGATGAAGGCTTCGGCCCAGCCCGCCCACCACATCCCCGCCGAGGACACCACGGCGCGCTGGATGTGGGTATAGCCCGGCAACGGCTGCAGCTGTTCAGCGGCAGCGCGGTCCAGCGCAACCCTGGCAACGTCGGTGCTGATCTGCGCAACACGCTCCAGCTTGTCCTTCAGCCACAGGCGGGTAGCGACCAGGATCTGATCGTTGCGGCTGCGACCGGTGTGGATCTTGCGGCCGGCATCGCCCAGACGCTCGGTCAGGCGCGCCTCGATGGCCGAATGGCAATCCTCGTACTGCTCGTCCAGCACGAAGGCACCACTGCGGAAATCCTCGGCCAGAATCGCCAGCTCACGCTTCAGCGCTTCCAGCTCGTCGGCGCTGAGGATGCCGATATGCTGCAGACCTTCGGCATGCGCGGTACTGGCCTGGATGTCGTGCAGGAAGAACTCGCGGTCCAGGATGACGTCGTCACCGGCCAGGAAGGTCTGGATCTTCGCGTCAACCGCAACGCCGGGTTTCTGCCAAAGCAAGTTAGTCATGTCTATCTCTCTAAATGCAGCTGTGTAGGAGCGGCGTAAGCCGCGAAGCTGGCAACCTCCCAGCCGTTTCCCACCAGAATCAGTACGGAACCGCCATCAGCTCATCCAGCCCCAACGCCCGGTTGAGGTTCTGCAAAGCCTGCGTAGCCGCGCCCTTGAGCAGGTTGTCGATGGTCGCCACCACCACCACGCGCTTGTTGCCAGGCGCCATGGTGAAGCCACCAATCTGTACACCGTGCTTGCCGGCAATACGACTGACCCACGGTGCCTCATCGACCACTTCAACCAGCGGCTCGTTGGCATAACGCTGCTGGTACAACGCCATCACTTCCTCGCGGCTGCGCGGCTGCTGCAGCCACAGGTTGACGGTCATGGTGATGCCGCGGAAATGCGGCGCCACGTGCGGCATGAACTCCACGGGTACGCCGAGCTGGGTCGACACCTCGCGCTCGTGCACATGGTTGGTGAGCGCGTACGGCATCAGGTTGTCGCGCAGCAGCTCAGGGTTGTTCTTGTCCGACGGCGTCGTACCAGCACCGGACCAACCGGAGACGCCGAAACAGGTTGGCGGCCCAGCCAGCTGGCTCAGCAACGGCGCGATCGCCAGCTGCATGGCGGTGGCGTAGCAGCCGGGGTTGCTGATCCGCTTCTGCCCGGCGTAGCGCGCACGGGTCAATTCCGGCAGGCCGTAGTACCAATTGTTGTCGAAACGGTAGTCGGCCGACAGATCGACGATCACCGTATCCGGTGCGGCCGCATCCAGCGCAGCCACGAACGGCTCGCCCTTGCCGTTCGGCAGCGCCAGTACCACCGCGTCCACACCCTTGGCGGCAACTGCATCCGGGCCCAGACTTTCGTAGCGCAACTCGCCCTTGTAGTCCTCGTTGTGGTCGGCCACGCGCTGCCCATCGAGCTCGCGCGAGGACACGAAGGCCAGCTCGATGCGCGGGTGTGCAGCCAGCAGGCGGATCAACTCGGCGCCGGTATAGCCGCGCGCGCCAACGATGCCTACCGAGAATTTCTTGTCAGTCATGAATGCGAGTCCAGAAGGAATTGCAGGTGGGCTTTCACCGCCGGCCACTCCGTGTCGATGATGGAGAACACCACGGTATCGCGACGCGACCCGTCGGCATGACGCTTGTGGCTGCGCAATACGCCATCCTGCTTCGCACCGAGGCGGGCGATGGCGGTACGCGAGGCATGGTTGAACCAGCTGGTCTCGAAGCCCACGCTGATGCAACCCAGGGTTTCGAAGGCGTGATGCAACAGCAGCAGCTTTGCTTCGGTGTTCAAGCCGCTGCGCTGCACGCGCGGGTGGTACCAGGTGTAGCCGATGTTCAAACGCGGCACATCGGCTTCCAGTGCGTAGAAGCGGGTACTGCCAACCGCCTCGCCGCTGGCATCGCGAACCACGAATGCCAGCACCCTGCCCTGCGACTGTGCTTCCAGCGCAGCGACGACGTAGTGACCGGCGTGCTCGGGGGTCGGCACATTGGTGTACCAGCAGCGCGACAACTCGCCTTCACCCAAGGCACGCTGCAGCGCCGGCACATGCGCAAGCTGCAACGGCTCCAAGGTCACATGCCGTCCCTTCAGGACTGGCACCTGACCCCAGTGTCCGGCGGCGGCCAGATCCATGCTCATCCCTGCAGGCTCGGCTTGCGCTCGCCGCAGTGCGCGACGTAGCCCTTGATGCTGTCGAAGTCATTGGCGCCAAACCAGAACACCTTCCAGTGGTCGAGTTTGTAGCAGCCGTCCGACTCGGAATAGTAGAAGTGATTGACCGGGTTGCCGTTGCGCGAACGCCAGAACAGCTGCGGGGTTTCTTCCAGCATCACGTTCCATACCGCGCGCCCCAGGCCTTCGCCCTGTGCGTCGTCGAGCACGGCGAACTTGTCCAGGTAGACGCCCTCGGCTTCATCGGTCAGCACCACCGCAGTGCGATAGTTCTCGCTGACATAGGCGCGCAGCAGCTTGGTCTTCTCGAAGTAATCAGGTACCAGGGTGCGGCCAAAACTCGATTCGATCAGTGCCTTCAGGCGTGCGGTATCGAGCTGGTCCCACGAGGTCGCCTTCAGCACCTTCTCGCCACGGCGCACCAGCGTGCCGGAACCCTTATGCGTGAACAGCTCCTTGGCCAGGTCGGCCGGGCGCGTGATCGATACCGAGGACTCTTCCGGCAGACGATCCAGCAAGTCCTTGATCTGCTCGATCTTGACCCGCATGCCGCCATGAATCCACGGCTGCTGCATCAGCTGCTCGTACTCGGTGGACAGGTTGATCGAGTCGATCAGATTGCCATCTTCATCAAGCAGGCCACCGGTGCCGGTCAGGAAGATGATCTTGTACGGCTGCAGCTCCTGCACCAGCTCATTGGCAGCGAAGTCGGCATTGACGTTGAGAATCTGCCCACTCGGGGTTTCACCCAGGCTGGTGATCACCGGGATCGAACCGGCACGCAGGCTGGCCTCGATCGGCGCGAGGTTGACCTTCTTCACCTCGCCAACCAGACCGTAGGTATCCAGATCCAGATACTCGGCCTCGAACACACCACCAGTGATCGAGGTCGCGCGCGCGCCGTTCTGCTGCAGCGCTTCGACCAGCTTGAGGTTGGACTGTTGGAACACCTTGCGCACGATCGCCAGCGCTTCCGGCGAGGTCACGCGCAGGCCATCGATGGTCTTCTTCTCGATGCCGGCAGCGGACAACTCGGCATCCAGCTGCGGACCAGCGCCGTGCAGTACGATCGGGGTCAGGCCTACTTCCTGCAGGAAGGACAGCGAGGAGGTCAGCGCTTCCAGATCGTCGCGCAGCACTGCGCCGCCGACCTTGACCACGGCAAAGCGCTTGGCATCAAGCTGCGAGAAGCGCTTGAGGTACTGGCTGATTTCCTTCGCGCTGGCCATGCTCGAAAGCAGGCGGACGATGGTCTGACGGGTCTGGCGGTGCGGCTGCATGGCTGGGGACATTGCTTGTATCTACATGGCGACCTTGAAGGTCGCGGAAAGGAGCCGGCGGCAAGCCGCCGGGCCACGAGCGGCTCAGGCGCCGCGTTGCAGGATCTGCAGCACCGACTCGGCATAACGCTGCAACTGCTCCAGCGTCACGAATTCATCGGCGGTATGGGCCTGGGCGATGTCGCCGGGGCCGTACACCATGGTTGTGTAGCCACCTGCCGAGAACAGCGAAGCCTCGGTCCAGAAATCCACCGCATTGCCGATTGGCAAGCCAAGTTCGTCAGCGATGTCACGCGCAGCCAGGCGACGCTCCTCGGCGCGGGCGATATCGCCTGACGGCAGGCTCGGGCCGCGGAAGGTTTCTTCAAAGTGCGCGGCCTGTGGCTCGGCAAAGCTGGCGAAGGTGCCCAGCAGCGCGTCGATATCCATCGACGGCAGCGGCCGGAAGCCAAAACGCAGCTCGGCTTCGGGCGCGATCATATTGGCCTTGATGCCACCTTCGACGCGGCCGATGTTGAAGCGCAGGCCGGTCAGGCCGCCAAAGCGCGCGTGCGCCAGCGACTCGACATGCTCCAGCGCCTTGCCGCCCCAGCGCATCGCCTGGTGCAAGGCGCTGGCGGACGGGTCCTGCTTGCCCGAGGCGTGGCCGGCGCGACCCTGGAACTTCATCAGCACCGAGCTGATACCGCGGTGCGCGAGCACCGCTTCGCTCATGGTCGGTTCGGCGACGATCACCGCTTCATAGGCGATGCCACGCGCCAGGAAGGCGGCGATGCAACGCGGATCATTGGCTTCCTCGTCACTGGAGAACAGGAAGGCAGCATCGCCATCGCTCAGGTTGGCGGCGGCCACCAGCGCCGCAGCGGCGCCCTTGATGTCGCAGACGCCGAGGCCGACAACGCGGTCGTCCAAACGACGCATCACATGCGGATCGGCGGACCAGTGTGGCGAATCCGGCACGGTATCCAGATGCACGTTGAACAGGTATTTCGGCTTGCCACGCACTGCATAGAAGCTGACCGCACCGGCACCGTGGTCGATCACCTCGACATTGAAGCCCGGCAGGTTGTCGCGCAGGTAATCAAAGATGCCACCGGTGGTGATGGCACGCGGCGGATTGCGGGTGTCGTAGGACACCAGCTTTTCCAGGTGATCGAGGGTGGATTGGAGCAGGTTGGTCATGGTGGGCAGCAAGTCGGCAGATCAATGATCGAAGGGTTTCCCTTCTCCCGCTTGCGGGGGAAGGTGCCCGGAGGGCGGATGGGGGGAGCTTTTGATTTGCCTCGTCTGCTTTGAGAGCAAGCAACGACAGAAGCAGAAGCTGCCCTCACCCCCGCTCCGCGCCCCGGCCCTTGCGCAGGCGCAAGGGCGTTCAACAGGGCACGAACCGGTGGTTCGTAAACGCACCTCTTTCACCCCGCACGCGGGAGAGGGGCTTCAAGCGGCGAGCGTCGTGCGCTTAACGATTTACCTGCGCATACAACGTCGAGCTCATGCCAAACAGCTTGATGAAGCCCTCGGCTTCTTCCACGCCCCAGTCCGCCGACTGCGCGTAGGTCGCGCCCTTGGCATTGAGGATGTGCTCCGAACGCACCGCCACTGCATCAACGCGGCCGCCACGGGTTTCCAGCACCACTTCACCGGTGACCTTGGCCTGCGAGGCTTTCAGGAAGGCTTCGATGTCGGTCTTGAGCGGGTCGTGGTAGAAGCCTTCGTACACCAGCTCCACCCACTTGCGCGCGACTTCCGGCTTGAAGCGGTTCTGCTGCTTGGTCAGCACGGTGTCTTCCAGCGCGCGGTGCGCGGCCAGCAGCGAAACCAGGCCCGGTGCTTCAAACACGATGCGGCCCTTCAGGCCGATCACGGTGTCACCGGTGTACACGCCACGGCCAACGCCGTACTGGGCGAACAGCTTGTTGAGCTTGGCCAGGATCTGCTCACCCGGCAGTGCCTTGCCGTCCAGCGCAACCGCTTCGCCTTCGACGAACTTCAGGGTCACGGTCAGCGGCTCGATCGGCCAGGCGCTGCGCGGTGCGCACCAGCCGCGAGCGCCTTCACCCGGCGCTTCCCACTTGTCGATCTCGCCGCCGGACATGGTCAGGCCCAGCAGGTTCTCGTTGATGGTGTAGGCCTGCTGCTTGGCGCGCACGCCGAAGCCACGCGCTTCCAGGTACTTCTGCTCGTAGGCGCGGGTCTGGGTGTGTTCCTTCTGGATTTCACGGATCGGCGCGACGATCTGGTAGTCGCCCAGTGCCTTCACCGCCAGGTCGAAACGCACCTGGTCGTTGCCCATGCCGGTGCAGCCGTGGGCGATGATGTTGGTGCCCAGCTCGGCGGCGCGCTTGAGCGCGGCATCGACGATCAGGTAGCGGTCGGACACCAGCAGCGGGTACTGGCCCTGGTAACCCTCACCTGCCCACACGAACGGCTTGACGAAGCCATTCCAGATGGCCGGGCCACCATCGACGGTGACGTGGCTGGTCACCCCCAGCTCGGCCGCACGCTTTTCGATGAAGTCACGCTCGTCGGCATCCACGCCGCCGGTATCGGCGAACACGGTGTGCACGTTGTAGCCACGTTCCTGCAGGTAAGGCACGCAGAAGCTGGTGTCGAGGCCGCCGGAGAAGGCGAGGACGATGTCTTTGCTCATGGGGAAGGAATCTCTGCTTTTGATCTTTGAGCCCCTCGCCCGCCGAAGGAGGGGTTGGGGAGGGGGTAATGAAATGGAGGCGGTACCTGGAGCGAGGAGCTTTGCCCTCACCCCAACCCCTCTCCCGCACGCGGGAGAGGGGCTAAAGCATTACTTGCCCGCATGCGGGAGAGGGGCTTCGAGCATTACTTGCCGATCACTGCCGCCATGATCGCCTTCTGCACATGCAGGCGATTCTCGGCTTCGTTGATTGCAATGCATTGCGGCGAATCCATCACGCCATCGGTGGCCTTGACGTTGCGACGCAGCGGCAGGCAGTGGCTGAACACGCCATTGTTGGTCAGCGCCATCTTGGCTTCATCGACGATGAAGTGCTGGTACTGGTCGCGGATCGGCTTTTCCGGCTCCCAGTTGCCGAAGAACGGCAGTGCGCCCCAGCTCTTGGCGTAAACGACGTCGGCGCCGGCATAGGCACTCTGGATGTCGTGGCTGACCTGCAGCGAACCACCGCTTTCGGCCACGTTCTGTTCGGCCCAGCCCATGTAGCGCTCGTCCAGGATGTAGTCCGGGGTCGGACACAGCAGGGTCACGTCCATGCCCATGCGGGTGGCGATGGTCAGTGCCGAGTTGGCCACCGCGGTGTTCAGCGGCTTGGGGTGGTAGGTCCAGGTCAGCACGTACTTCTTGCCGCGCAGGTCACTGGTACCGAAGTGCTCCTGCAGCGCCAGGATGTGCGCCAGCTCCTGGCACGGATGGGTGATGGTCTCCATGTTGATGACCGGCACCGGCGAATACTTGGCAAAGCTCTTCAGCACCTGGTCCTCGCGGTCCTTGCTCCAGTCCACGAACTTCGGGAAGGCGCGCACACCGATCAGGTCGACGTAACGGCCCAGCACCTTGGCCACTTCGGCAATGTGCTCTTCGGTATCGCCGTCCATCACCGTGCCGAGGTTGAACTCGATCGGCCATGCATCCTTGCCCGGCTGCAGCACCACCGCGTGCCCGCCCAGCTGGAACGCGCCCAGCTCGAAGCTGGTGCGGGTACGCATGGACGGGTTGAAGAACACCAGGGCGATCGACTTGCCCTTCAGGTCATCACCCAGCTTGTTCTGCTTGAACAACGACGCTTGGGCAAGCAGCGCGTCGAGCTCGGCGCGGCTCCAGTCCTGGGTGTTCAAAAAGTGCTTCAGAGACATCGATCCTTCCTTTGTTGCGGAAAACCACCGTCGCCGGTGGGCGGATGCGCATGCGCGCGGCTCATTGCGTTTGAAACTTTTACCGAACCAGAAACGAAAAAACCCAGCCTGGGCTGGGTTTTCAGAACGGACAGCACGAAGCTCCGGTCACCCAGCGAATATGTGGGATTCCGGTCGGCGGGCACGCGACGTCATGCCGGTGGCCATCCGGGCGGTGCTGGTTTCGTGCTGGAAGCTGGTTGCTTTCATCGTCGGGCATACTCGCACGCGGCTCAGGCCGGCGCAAGTGGCGCGCTGCAACATTACGGAACGCTGTTCGCAGCCGGCGGTGCCTGGCCGATATCCGGGGTGATCGACACCCGCAGCTTGAGCCGGTTACCGGGGTCTTCCGGCAGCCGCGAACGGAATTTGATGCCCTTGTAGACGTAATCCACGTCATAGGCGATGGGCCGGCGGAACTCACGCCCGACCTCGACAATCTTGCATTCCGGGGTCAGCAGCGCGGAAGAACCGCCAACGCTCTGTGGGGCAAGCGCCATTTCTTCTTCCTGTGCCTGCCCTTCCTGCTTGAACATGCCACGCACGGAATCCCAGAAGCGACGGAACCCGCCCTTGTCTTCCTCGCCCTTGACCTGAACCGGCGCCAGCGTGCGGGTGGACACCGGCTCGCAATGCTCCTCGGTGCGGCTTGCGCGCAGGGTCTGGAAAACCGGCTCGACATTGAGCACCTGCGCATAGTCGTAGCGCACGTTTTCCATGATCACCACGCGATTGCGCTGCTCCGGTTCCTGCGCAAGCGCGGGCACGGCGGCACCAGCCAACAGGCAGATCGTCGACAGCAATGGAGCAGGTTTCATCAAGATATCGGCAGGAACTGGGCGCGGGTGACGGGTACTAGTGTAGGCAGCACAGCTGCCCCGGGCCTGAACATTACCCATCCGTACGCGTATTGCCCAGCCCGGGGATGCCCGACCCGGCGCGGACCGCTAGAATTGGCGGGTTCGCTTACCCCCGGATTGCCATGACCCTGCGCCTGCACAACAACCTGACGCGGCAGCTGGAGCCGTTTGCTCCGCTCGACCCCACCGCCCCCACCATGTATGTGTGCGGCCCCACGGTCTACAACTATGTACATATCGGCAATGCGCGCGGCCCGGTGGTATTCGGGGTGCTGGCCGACCTGCTGCGCCGCCGTTACGGGAAACTGCGCTACGCCCGCAACATCACCGACGTTGACGACAAGATCAACGCCGCGGTCAAGGACCAGGGGGTGCCGATCTCGGCCATCACCGACCGTTTTGCCGCTGCCTACCGTGAAGACATGGCCGCGCTCGGCGTGGTCCCGCCGGAGATCGAGCCGGAAGCCACCGCACACATGCCGCAGATCATCGCCATGATCGAGCAGCTGATCAGCACCAGCCACGCCTACGCCGCCGAGGGCCATGTGCTGTTCTCGGTAAGCAGCTTCGCCGATTACGGCAAGCTCTCGGGCCGCGACCCGGAGGAAATGCTGGCCGGTGCGCGCGTCGAAGTGGCGCCGTACAAGCGTGATGCCGGCGACTTCGTGCTGTGGAAGCCCTCCAACGACGACCTGCCTGGCTGGGACTCGCCCTGGGGCCGTGGCCGCCCGGGCTGGCATATCGAGTGCTCGGCGATGGCTGCGGCGCACCTGGGCCCGACCATCGACATCCACGCCGGCGGCGTCGACCTGCAGTTCCCGCACCACGAGAACGAGATTGCGCAAAGCGTCTGCGCCCACGGCGGGCAGACCTTCGCCCGTTTCTGGCTGCACAACGGCATGCTCAACTTTGGCGGCACCAAGATGAGCAAGTCGATCGGCAATATCGAGCGCGTGCACGATCTGGTGCGCCAGCACCCGCCGGAAGCGCTGCGCTATGCGCTGCTGTCGGCGCATTACCGGCAGCCGTTGGAGTGGTCCGATGCGTTGATCGAGCAGTCGGTGCGCACGTTGGACCGCCTGTATGGCACCTTGCGTGACCTGGCTGATGTCAGTGTCCAGGGCGCGATTCCTGCCGGTGTCGAAGCGGCGCTGGACGATGACCTCAACACGCCGCTGGCACTGGCCGAAGTGGCCCGTATCGCCAGCGAAGCGCGCAAGGCCGAGTCCAGCGAAGACAAGGCGCGCCTGAAGCGCGAGCTGCTCGGCGCAGGCCTCGCTCTTGGCCTGCTGCAGCAAGCGCCGGCCGAATGGTTCGGGCGTGGTGCTGAAGCCGGTGACGATGCGCGCATCCAGGCGCTGATCGACGAGCGTATTGCCGCCAAGCAGGCGCGCGATTTCGCCCGTGCCGATGCCATCCGCGACCAGCTGGCTGCGGAGAACATCGTGCTGGAAGACACGCCGCAGGGTGTGCGCTGGAAACGCGGGTAAGGCCTGCCCTCACCCCAACCCCTCTCCCGCGCGCGGGAGAGGGGCTTAAGCGGAACCTGCAATTGCATACATAGCGTCGGCTAACGGCGCACTGAGCCCCTCTCCCGCGTGCGGGAGAGGGGTTGGGGTGAGGGCAACTGCGCCCCGACCCACACCAAAGCCCCTCGCCACCAAGGCGACCGGCCAAGCACAGGACCCACAGTGATCAACTCCCCCTTCCCGCTCGAACCCACTCCCGCCGAAGCCCAGGCCGCCATTGCCGAGGAGTTTTCCTTCTTCGGTGACTGGTCCGAGCGTTACCAGTACCTGATCGACCTCGGCCGCAAGCTGCCCACCTTCCCGGAAGAGTGGAAGACCGAAGAACACCGCCTGCTCGGCTGCCAGTCCATGGTCTGGATCGTGCCCGAAGGCGATGCCGACAAGCTGGTGTTCCATGCGATCAGCGACTCGGCGATTGTCTCGGGCCTGATCTATCTGGCGCTGCGCGTGTACTCCGGCCGCTCGGCGACTGAGATCCTCGCCACCGATCCGGACTACGTGTCCGCCATTGGCCTGGCCAAGCACCTGTCACCGACCCGCAGCAATGGCCTGGCCGCGATGCTGGCCTTCATCCGCGACACCGCCCAAGCAAAACAGTGAGCAACAACGGCTCCATCTCCGAGTTGCTGCGTCAGCCCGGCTTCACCCAGCTGCTGCTGTACCGCATTGCCGGCATGCTGTCCTACCAGATCGTCGCGGTCACGGTTGGCTGGCATATCTATGAAGTCACCCGCAATCCATTCTCGCTGGGCCTGATCGGCCTGGCCGAGGTGCTGCCCTACTTCTGCGTGGCGCCATTCGCCGGCTATCTGGTCGATCATCTGCCGCGCCGCAAGCTCGGCATGACCGCCTGCCTCGGCCTGATTGCCACCGCCTTGATGCTGGTCGCGGTCGCCACCGGCTGGCTGCCGGTCAAAGGCGTCTGGCCCATCTATCTGGCGGTGGCACTGACCGGCATGGTCCGCGCCTTCCTGTCGCCGGTATACAACGCCTTGTTCGCACGCGTGCTCAAGCGCGAGCAGTTCGCGCGTGGTGCCGGTTTCGGCACGGTGGTGTTCCAGATGGGCATGGTGATTGGCCCTGCGCTGGGCGGCGTACTCGTCGCTGTTGGCGGCAAGGGCCTGTCCTATGGCGTGGCGGCGACAATGGCGGTGCTGGCACTGATAGCGCTGGCCTCGCTCAAGGTCAGCGAACCCGCACCGCCGCAGACCCGCGCGCCGATCTTCGCCAGCATCGCTGAAGGCGCACGCTTCGTACTGTCCAACCAGATCATGCTCGGCGCAATGGCGCTGGACATGTTCTCAGTGCTGCTTGGCGGCGTGGTGGCGATGCTTCCGGCCTTCATCCAGGACATTCTGCATTACGGTCCGGAAGGCCTGGGCATCCTGCGCGCGGCACCGGCACTGGGCTCGATCGGCGTTGGCCTGTGGCTGGCCCGGCACCCACTGCGACGCAATGCCGGGCGCGTACTGCTGTTTGCGGTGGCCGGTTTCGGCCTGTGCGTGATCGCCTTCGGCCTGTCCAGGAACTTCTGGTTGTCGGCCACGATTCTTGTGTTCTACGGCGCCTGCGATGGCGTCTCGGTGGTAGTGCGTTCGACCATCATGCAGTTGGTGACACCGGATGAGATGCGTGGCCGGGTATCGTCGATCAACGGCATCTTCATCAGCTCATCCAACGAACTGGGCGCGTTCTACGGTGGCAGCATGGCGCGTCTATTGGGCCTGGTCACAGCCGTGGTGATCGGTGGTTGCGCGGTACTTGGCGTTGCCGGCATCACCGCATGGAAAGCGCCCAAACTGCGCAAACTGGACAACCTGCAGGATCTCTGAACGGATCCAGGCCGGTGCAGGAAGGACGCCTGCACCGGCCAATCCATCTCAGGCAACCACATCCATCACGGTGCGTATTCGCTGGCTTGCTGTTTCTCGAACGCCTGCTGCGCACGGATATCGCGTGATGAAGCACCTACGCGCAGACTATAGGTCCCTGCATCGGCGACCCAACGACCCTGCTCCGTATCGAACGACGCCAGGTCCTTTCCAGCGATCTCAAACTGCAGCACCTGCGATTGCCCCGGCTGCAGTTCGCCAGTCTTGGCGAACGCACGCAGCTCCTGCGCTGGCTTCTCCAGTGCACCTTGTGGCGCACTCACGTACACCTGCGCCACCTCGCGTCCTGCCACCTTGCCGGTATTGGTGATCTTCACGCTTGCACGTACCAGGCCCGGCTGACTGGCATCGACCTGCAGATCGCTATAGCCGAATGTTGTATAGGAAAGACCGAAACCAAACGGATAGGCCACATCCACCTTATGTGCATCGAAGTGGCGATAGCCCACCCAGATACCATCCGTGTATTCCACCTCGGCCGCACGCGCGACTTGGCCGAAGACCGACTTGTCATTCGGATCGGGCCCGAGCAGCACCTTGCCGGGGAAGCCGTTGCTTGCCGGGTAGTCGCTCAGCCGTACCGCAAACGTATCAGCCAACTTGCCGGAGGGATTGACCGCACCTGACAGCAGATCAGCGACCGCATTGCCGCCTTCCTGACCCGGCTGCCACGCCAGCAGGATGGCATCGGCAAAGCGGCTCCAACTGGCGGTCTCGATCACACCACCGATATTGAGCACCACCACCAGCTTCTTGCCTCGCGCGTGGAAGGCGTTGGCGGTACGTTCCAGCAGTGCGTGCTCGGTGGCGGTCAATGTGAAATCACCCTCGGCCTTGCGGTCCACAAACTCGCCCGATCTGCGGCCTATGGTCACCACTGCCACATCCTGCTGCTCGGCCAGCCGCTGCAACTCAGCCTCATCAAGCGAACGCTCCGGAATAAGGGGTTTGGCCAGATACCACTCGGTCGCCGGCAACTTCGCCTCCTCCTCTTCGATATAACGGGTATAGCTCTGCTCCAGCCCCGCCGCATTGCTGAAACCTGCATTCTGCAAGCCTTGCAGGAAGGTTGTCGCATACGCTTCGTTCACGTCGCCGCTACCGGTGCCACCAGCGATCACTTGATAGCTGCCATACCCCAACAGCGCCAATCTGGCCGTAGCTGGCAGCGGCAGTGTTGCTGCCTGATTCTTCAACAGCACCATGCTTTGGGTCGCAGCGTGGCGCGACAGCTTCGCATCAGCCTGCAGGTCGGGTTGATCCGAATGCGGCAAGCCCTTGAACGCACGGCTTCGCAACACCAGCTCCAGCACCCGCTTTACATTGCGATCGAGCACCGCCGCATCGAGCGTACCGTCGCCGATTGCGGCCACTATCGCCTTGCGCTGCTTGCCAGTACCAGGCATCAGTATCTCGTTGCCGGCGCGCATCTGTGCCACGGCATCCTGCCCACCAAACCAATCGGTCATCACCACACCCTGATAGCCCCACTGCGAACGCAGCACATCGGTCAGCAGCCACGTGCTCTCAGAAGCATACGCACCGTTGAGCTTGTTGTAGCTGGACATCACGGTCCACGGCTGGCCTTCGCGCATGGATATCTCGAAGCTCTTCAGATAAATCTCACGCAAAGCGCGCTCATCCGCCTTTACATTGATGGTATTGCGATTCCACTCGTGATTATTGACTGCAAAGTGCTTCACCGAAGCACCCACGCCACGACGCTGCAGTCCCTTCACCAAAGCCGCTGCAATCTCGCCGGCGACAACCGGGTCTTCGGAGTAATACTCGAAGTTACGCCCGCCCAACGGAAATCGATGGATGTTCTGTGCTGGCGTCAGCATCACATCGACACCGTAAGCAGCAGCCTCATCACCTATGGCCGCGCCGACCTGCTGAACAAGCGCAGCATCCCACGAACTGGCGAGGGCGCTGCCAATCGGAAAGGCGGTGGCATGGAAGGTTTTTCCCGGCTCGCCCTTGCGGGTTGCATCGATGCGTACACCCGCCGGGCCATCGGCAAACACCAACGACGGTATACCCAGTCGCGGCACTGCAACCGTTGCCCCGGCCGCACCGGAAACCTTGTTCTCAATGGCCCCCACGGCCGGAGCCTGCATGTCCTCGGGCAAGCCCGGAATGCTCATCCCCTGACCAGTGACCAAGGCGACTTTCTCCTCAAGGGTCAAAGCTGCAACAACCTGCTCCAGCGATGCCTGACCGAGCTGTGGAAGCTCCATTCCATGCACCGGACTCGCTAGCAGACAAGCTGTCGCTACACTGATCAAGGTGGGCGTCAGCGTCGTTCCTTTCTGTTTCATTGCCATATTGCCTACTCCGGATAACGGCCCCTGGGAACACGGCGCCTTGTGGGTGGGGGATACGTTTTCGGTCAGGCAGCACACGATCGCCACAGCCATCAAGCAACGGGCAGTACCCGACCACAGGGCCTGCGCATCCGTCGCAGTGCTCTGTGCTGTCAAAAAAACTGGCTACCGATCGGCCCGGCCTGTGTCAGTACGAGAAGGTCAAACTGGTACTCAGGTTGATCACATCCGGATGCGCCGAGGCAAACAAAGGATTGCGGGAATAGTTCAGACCGTTCACCCAGTAAACGCCCCGAGCTGCGCGTAGCGCATACGAAATGGATGCCGAAGTGCTGTAGCGCACCGGTGCCATGCCTTGCGAACGCAGGAAACCTACAGCGTCCTGGCTGACGTCATTACGTGAGAAGGCGAACGCGACCATATCGCCAAGGCGCGTTGCAAATGGTGCAAGGCTGTACACCGTTACAGCGAAATCAGAGTCGAAGATGTTGTACCTGGACGCCGCACGATCAGCCTTGAGGCCAATGTACCAACCACGAAATGGCACCGTAGCATCCGGCTGCGTCACCTGGCGATCAGCCATCAGGTAAAACGCGTTGTTTCTTCCTTTCCCCCCCGGCTTGCTGAAGTCCGCATAAAGCGAGCGGTTGTGAATAACGCCCTGGCGTATCCAGGTCATACGTGTGCCAGCACCTGAAACCACGCGGTAGCCGAGCTCATTGATGTACAGCGGCCGGGCACCGTCGACGCTCCACGTCAAACCGCTGCGATTGGCTTTGGCATCAGCCTGGAAGCCTTCCGGGCTCTGTGAACGCAGCATGCCGAAATGCTCATAGAAACGTCCGTTCTTTGAATACAGGCGCACATCCACCCCTGGCACGGCCTTGAACGCAGACAAGCCAACCAGGATTGGGAGCGAGCTGTTTGGACCCAGCGCGGAGGCTGCGGAACTGGTGCCGAGCGTGCCGCCCATGAACTGCCCGGACGCGCCGTAGTAACCATACCGGATACGCACACGATCATTGGCAAAGCGCTGTTCAATCGACAACTGCCCTACGGTGGCGTCATCGTTCACACCACCATCCCGATAGTTGAACCGATAACTGGCAGCTTCGAATGTCAGCTGTGACTTTCTCCCGAACCACCCAAGACGCGACAAGTCGTAGGTGAGGATGGCCATCGCCATGCCACTGAACGTAGGCCGCTCACCACTATAGGACTGAGGCCCTTCACTCTGGTCGCGTACATCATAGGTTTCCGACGCATTATAAAAACCCATCAGCATCCAGCCCTTCTCGTACAGCTTCGAGCGCAGACCGAGCAGATCAGGCGACAGCGTTTCACAGGTGGTGATGATGGGTTGCTCAGAACCACGACTAGCGTACCTGTCGTAGTCCCTGCAACTTGGCATCGACGAGACATCAGCCAATTTGCCCACGGCTGACGGTGCTTGCGACGTCCTGGCCGAACCATCCGGCACAGCCGCAAGAACGGCATCCTGCCCTGGTTGGGCATACGCCATCGTGGTCGAAAGCCCAAGAAAAACGGTCAGCATCATTGTATGGAGGCCAAACCGCGGCCGATCTCCACTGCACTTCCTCATCAACGTCCTCTCCAACAATTCACAGCAACAGCCAACAGCACCGCATTGGCCACTGGCGATAGAGCAACCGGGCTACACGTCCAGCGCGGACCAGACCGTCCAACCGTGGCATTCCGACGCCGGCTTTTTCGGCAGACAGTTCATCCAGCAGAACAGGCGTTGCCGACACCGCCGCAGCAAGACGACGGTGCGATTCAGCGCGGCGCAATCCCTCTGGGATGCTGCTTGGCCACTCGACTACCGACAGCCGATAGCCGACGCCGCGGCAGTAAACCGAGGGATCATCAGGCTTGTCAAAAACTGTTGCGCAGGTACAGCCAGCACACAAAGTGAAAGCGCATTCCCTGCATGTGAGATGCGTATGGAATGCACACAAATGCCTCGGCCAGCATGATCTGGCCTCTCTCCCTGCAGCGGTCACGGCCCCGGAAGAGTGATGTTTGCCCAAGGAAGGAAGTGCCACGTCGGCAGTTCCAAATGGTAGTTGCAGGCATTGACTTGCGATGGCCGCGAAAGCCCACGGCTCAACTTGGTATCGAAATCCACCAGTAGATGCCACGACGATCATCTACAAAACCCACGGCGCTTCTCGCAGACTTCCAGGGCCAGCATCCAACGCGACAAGTCGTCAGCGCACGGCAGCCAACTCGACATGCAGCCTGGGCGGCCATGGAAGGCTTGGCATAAAAAAACCCCGCCGTGGCGGGGTTTTCGTGCTGCGATGCGCAGGCAGGGATCAGTCGCCCTGCTGCTTCTGCAGGTGTTCCCAGCGCTCCTGCGCATCAATCGTGCGCTCGGCGGTGAGACGGGCTTCCAGGCGATCCAGACCGATGTCTTCGCCGGTATCGACGCAGAAACCGTAGTCACCGGCTTCCAGACGCTTGAGTGTACTGTCGATCTTGCCGATCAGCTTGCGGTAGCGGTCGCGGGTACGCAGTTCCAGCGAGTTCTCCGTTTCGCGGGTTGCACGCTCGGCTTCATCGCCGATGTCACGCACTTCCTCACGCAGGTTCTCGATGGTCTGCTTCGATTCCTCGACCAGGTCCGCACGCCAGTTGAGCAGGCGCTGGCGGAAGTACTCCTGTTGCAGCGTGCTCATGTACTCCTCGTCGGCGCTCGGCTTGTAGCCGGCCGGCAGGATCGGACGGCCAGTGGCCTCGTCGACGTTGTATTCGACAACCTTGTACTTGCTGCGCGGCGCCGGAGCGGTCGAACGCGCGGTTACAGCGACTGCCACTTTGCCAACCGGACGAACGGCGACAGGAGCGGTGGATTTGACGGGAGTTTTGACGTTGGATTTCGAAACAGGCACGGGATTCTTGGATTGCGGGGCCTTGGCCGCTGGAGCCGGCTTGGCAGCCGCCGGCGCAGGTGCCGGAGCTGGGGCCGTCTTGGCGACTTCGACCGGGACAGACTTGGCCGCCGCCGGCTTTGCAGCTGGCTTCGGTACGGACTTGACCACGGGTTTGACAGGAGTCTTGGGCGTTTTGGCAGCCACTGGTTCGGCCACCTTCTTGACTACAGGCTTGGCAACGGGCTTGGTGGCCTTGGCAACCGGCGCAGCTGCTTTCTTGGCAACTGGCGCGGCAACCGGCTTGGTCACCTTTTTGACCGCTGCCTTCTTGGCGACAGGGGCCGCCTTTTTAGCGACTACCGTCTTAACCGCAGCCTTCTTGGCTACGGGCTTGCTGGCAGGAGCTGCTGGCTTGACCGGCGTTTTCTTCGCAACCGCCTTGCTGGCGGGTGCTTTCTTCGCGGCCGGCTTGGCAGCCTTGGCGACCGGCTTGCTTGCAACCGGCTTCGACACCGCCTTCTTGACTACAGGTTTGGCGGTTTTCTTGGCGACCTTGACGGCCTTTTTTGCAGGTTTTTTAGCAGCCACGAAACGCTCTTCCTTGTTTCCCCCGGGGCCCGGGAAAGCGGGCCTTTATAGCCTACCCGACCAGCAGCAGCAACCGCGCCGGGCACCGTATGTGAACGGATGCCCGACCCGTGCAGTACAGGTCCGGTGGCGTCACCGGACCGTTTCGCGCAGTTCGGAACGTAACCAGGCGCACCATCGCCCCTGGCAGGCAACGGAAAGCACGTAGTCTTTACCGGCGCCATCCCGCATCCTGCGACAAATCCTGCTCGCTTGCCAAGTGGCTTATCATTTAACCGTGATCGGCCGACTCCTCATTGCCGTACTGCGCTCCTACAAGCGCTTCATCAGCCCCCTGCTTGGGCCGCGCTGCCGTTTCTATCCCAGCTGCTCGGAATACTCCATGGACGCGATCCGCATACACGGTCCGCTACGGGGGTGTTGGCTTACCCTGCGCCGACTGGGGCGCTGCCATCCGTTCCACCCGGGCGGACTGGATCCGGTCCCCGAGCGCGCCGACTCCCCCTCTTGCCGCTGCACAGGAAAACACTGACATGTCCTCCACGCTTATCCGCAATGCCCGCATGGTCAACGAAGGCCGTACCTTCGACGGCGACCTGCGCATCGAGAACGACCGTATCGCGCAGATCGGCAGCGGCCTGACCCCGCGCGATGGCGAGCAGGTGGTGGACGCGGGCGGGCGCTGGCTGCTGCCCGGGATGATCGATGACCAGGTCCACTTCCGCGAACCCGGCCTGACCCACAAGGGCGACATCGCCAGCGAGTCGGCTGCCGCGGTTGCCGGCGGCCTGACCAGCTTCATGGACATGCCCAACACCAACCCGCCGACCCTGGATTCGACCATCCTCGAAGCCAAGTACGCGCTGGCCAAGGGCCGCGCCTGGGCCAACTACGGGTTCTACCACGGCGCCAGCAACGACAACCTGGAAGCGATCCGCGTGCTCGACCCGAAGAAAGCGCCGGGCGTGAAGGTGTTCATGGGCGCCTCCACCGGCAACATGCTGGTCGACAACCCGGAGACCCTGGACGCGATCTTCCGCGAGTGCCCCACTCCGATCATCACGCACTGTGAAGACACGCCGATGATCGACGCCAACATGAAGGCGTTCCAGGAAAAATATGGCGACGCGCTGACCCCGGACATGCACCCGGACATCCGCTCGCGCGACGCCTGCATCAAATCCACCCGGCTGGCGATGTCGCTGGCGAAGAAGCACGGCACCCGCCTGCACGTGCTGCATATCTCCACCGCCGACGAGCTGGCGCTGTTCGAAAAGGGCCCGCTGATCCGCGCCGACGGCAGCCGCAAACAGATCACCGCCGAAACCTGCGTGCACTTCCTGCATTTCGCACGGCCGGACTATGCGACCAAGGGCAACCTGATCAAGTGCAATCCGGCGATCAAGGAAGTGGCCGACCGCGAGGCGATCACCGCTGCCTTGGCCGATGACGTGCTCGATGTGCTGGCCACCGACCATGCCCCGCACACCTGGGAAGAGAAGCAGAAGCCCTATGCGCAGGCGCCGTCAGGCCTGCCGCTGGTGCAGTACGCGCTGGTCGCCGCACTGGAGCGCGTGCACGAAGGCAAACTGACCCGCGAACAAGTGGTACAGAAGTTCGCCCACGCCCCGGCCCAGCTGTTCGACGTCGAAGAGCGCGGCTTCCTGCGTGAGGGTTACTTCGCTGACCTGGTACTGGTCGAGGACGTGCCGTTCACGGTCAAGCGCGAGGACGTGCTGTCCAAGTGCGGCTGGTCGCCGTTCGAGGGCACCACCTTCCGCTCGCGCATCGCCTCCACCTGGGTCAATGGCCAGCAGGTGTGGGACGGCAGCAAGCTGGTCGGCGCACCGGCCGGTCAGCGCATGACCTACGACCGTTGATGCGTTCGGTCCTGATGATGGGCGCGCTGCTGCTGGCAGCGCCCCTGCTTACCGCCCTGCCCGCGCAGGCCCAGGATGGCATCGGCAACCTGCTCGACAACCGCGTGGTGTTCCCAACCAGCGCCTCGCAGGGTGCGATGGTGATCGGCAAGGTGCCGGCTGGCAGCACGGTCCGCTACGCGGGCCGCGAGCTGCGGGTCAGCAACTATGGCAGCGTGGTGTTCGGCATCGGCCGCGACGAGAAGGGCCCGCTGCAGGTACAGGTGCAGCGCCCGGATGGCGGCAGCGAGACCGTTTCGATTGCGGTGACTGCGCGCGACTGGCCGGTGGAACGGGTCAACGGCGTGCCGCCAAAGACGGTGAATCCGCCACCGGCAATCGCCGAGCGGATTGCCCGTGAACAGGCGCAGGTGACCGAATCGCGCAAGCGCGACGACAACCGCACCGACTTCACCCAGACCTTCATCTGGCCGGTGCAGGGCCGCATCAGCGGCCGCTTCGGCAATGCCCGCGTTTACAACGGGCAGCCGGGCAGCGGCCATTCCGGCATGGACATCGCCGTGCCCACTGGTACGCCGGTGAAGGCACCGGCTGCAGGCATCGTGACGTTTGTCGGCCCGGATCTGTACCTGACCGGCGGCACTTTGGTGCTGGACCATGGCTTCGGTATCAGCTCCAACTTCCTGCACCTGTCGCGGATCGACGTAAAGGTCGGCGACAGGATCGAGCAAGGACAGAACATTGCCGCAGTCGGCGCAACCGGCCGCGCGACCGGCCCGCATCTGCACTGGGGCATGAACTGGTTCGACACCCGCATCGACCCGCTGCTGGTGCTGGAACGCGGCAAATAGAGCCAAGCGACTGTAGTGCCGAGCCATGCTCGGCAGAAGCCTTACCGGTGGTAGAGCCTCAGCCGAGCATGGCTCGGCTCTACAGGGCATTCCCAACAGTGCTTGTGGGAGCGGCGTAAGCCGCGAAGCTGATGGATCAACAGCGCAAAGCCCCCCTCCCCAGCCCTCCCCTACGCCTGCGGCGCAAGGGAGGGGGCGTAGTGCCGAGCATGGCTCGGCTCTACAGGGCATTCCCAGCAGTGCTTGTGGAAGCGACGTAAGCCGCGAAGCTCATGAATCAACAGCCCAAAGCTGCCCTCATCCGCCCTTCGGGCCCCTTCTCCCGCTCGCGGGAGAAGGGAAGGGCTCCGACGAGCTTTACCTGGTTTAGCCCCGCGCAGCCCACCAGCTACGCAACATCAAACCCGCCGGGCTCGGCTGGTACTCACCACCGCGTATGCGCGCCTGCTGGCGACCACGCGCCAGCACCGCATAAACACGGCGGGCTCGCGGGCCGGCTACGCGCGACGGCCAGGCCGCCTGCAGGACCTTGTCCCACTCCATCTCATTGTTGAAGACCTGCGGCACCGACGCGGCATTTTCCTGCACGCGCAACGCCAGCATCTGCGTGGTCAGCGCCTCGGCAGCCGCCGGCAACGGCTTGCTGTTGAACACCGCCGCCTCCACCGCAGCCGCGGCAGTCGCGTACTGCGCCAACACCTTGCGCGCCTGCGCGGCATCGGCCACGCGATCACGCGCATCCAGCAAGCTCGGCAAGGCATCGGCCAACTGCGTCCACGGCGCACGCACCGGCTCCAGCACGCGGCCCAGCGGGTGCCGCGAGCGCTGCACTTCCCAACTGCGCAGCTCCTCACCCCACCACGCCAGCTTGGCGTCCTGCGGCGTGGTGTCGCCACTGGCGTTCAAGATGTCGTCGAATTCCTGCAGCAGCGCGAACCAGGCCACGCTGCGCTCACGATCGGCCTCGTCGACAAAGCGCTCCACGAAGGCCCATTCCGGCCAACGCTCACGCCACTTGTCCAGGAAGCTGTCCAGCGCACTGCTCACATCAAACCTCGTTGTTGAATCAGGCCGAAGCCGGTTGGGTAGCTGGCCATGCGGCTGGCTGCCAAAGTTCCTGCGGTAATTCGCAAATACTGTCGGCCTGCCAGGCCTGCGGGTCATCACCGTGCAGACGGTAGCCCCACAACACCGCCACCGACGGCATGCCGGCCGCGCGTGCGGCGATGATGTCGCGCTCGTCGTCGCCGACGTAGACGCAGGCGCTGGCGGCAGTCTTGATCTGCTGTGCTGCCACTTGCAGCGGCAGCGGGTGCGGCTTGCGCTCGGCCAGGCTGTCACCGCCGATCAGCACCGCGCAGCGCTGTTCCCAGCCCAGCTGCGGCAGGATCAGGCGTGCCAGATACTCCGGCTTGTTGGTGACGATGCCCCAGGTGGTACCGCTCCGCTCCAGCGCCTGCAGCATCGTTTCAATGCCATCAAACAGCGTCGCGTACCGCCCGATCAGCGACTCGTAGATGTCCAGAAACTCCGGCACCAGCGCATGTCGCTCTGCCTCGCCCATATGCGGGAAGGCAATCGCAAGCATCGCCCGCGAGCCCTTGGACACCGCCGGGCGTAACTGCTCCAACGTCACCTCATCCATGCCGCGCGCCTGCAGCATGCGGTTGGCGGTGACGACAAAGTCTGGTGCGCTGTCCAGCAAGGTGCCGTCCAGATCGAACAGCACGGCTGCCGGGAACGAATTGGCACTCATGCCTGTTCCGGCTTGACCGCGTAGGCCAGGTAGTTGATGTCGGTGCGGCTGCTCAGGCGGGCACGGTTGCGCCACGGCTCGTAGGCCATACCGCTGACATCCTGCAAGGACAGATCGGCCGCCCGCAGCCATGCGCCCAGCTCGGCCGGCTTGATGAATTCCTGGTAGTGGTGCGTGCCCTTGGGCAACAGTCGGGCGATGTACTCGGCGCCGACAATGGCCACCGCAAACGCCGCCGGGGTACGGTTGATGGTGGACAGGAACAGCTTGCCACCCGGACGCAGCAGACGGTGGCAGGCAGCGATGATCGCGCCCGGGTCCGGCACGTGCTCCAGCATTTCCATGCAGGTCACCACGTCGTAGCTGCCCGGCTGCTCTGCGGCCAGGTCTTCGGCTGCCTGCACCCGGTAATCGACCGTCACGCCCGATTCCAGTCCGTGCAGACGCGCAACCTTGACCAGCTCCGGGGCCAGATCGATGGCGGTCACCTGCGCACCTTCCTTGGCCAGCGCTTCGCTGAGCAGGCCGCCGCCGCAGCCAATGTCCAGCACCTTGGCGCCACGCAGGCTGGCGCGGTCGGCCACGTACTTCAGGCGCACCGGATTGAGCGCGTGCAGCGGCTTCTGCGGGCCGTCCGCATCCCACCAGCGGGTTGCCAACGCGGCGAACTTGTCCAGTTCGGCCTGATCGAAATTGGTGGAAGTGGAAGCTGCACTCATATCGGTTTCCTCGTGCGGCCGCGTGGGGCGGCCGGGTGCGCACTCAGGCGCGGATGGTACGGATGCGATCGCGCCACTGGCGCGCATTGGCGGTGATCGCGGCAATGTCCATGTCGACCAGCTCACGCTGGACCAGCTTGGGCTTGCCGGCGATCCACACGTCGCTGACCTGATGCCGACCGGCGGCATACACCAGCTGCGACAACACATGGTGCAGCGGCTGGGTTTCCAGCGCGGACAGGTCCACGCAGGCCAGATCGGCCTGCTTGCCAACTTCGATCGAGCCGATGCGGTCGCCGAAGCCCAGCGCGCGGGCGCCGCCCAGCGTCGACGCCCGCAGCGTGGTCGCTGCGTCCAGTGCGGTGGCGTCATTGGCCACGGCCTTGGCAAGGATGGCCGCGGTGCGGTTCTCGCTGAACATGTCCAGGTCGTTGTTGCTGGCGCAGCCGTCGGTGCCGATCGCCAGGTTGACGCCGGCCTTGACCAGTGCGCAGGCCGGGCAGAAGCCCGAAGCCAGCTTCAGGTTCGACTCCGGGCAATGCACCACGCTCACACCGCGTTCGCCGCACAGGTGGATTTCGGCCTCGGTGAGCTGGGTCATGTGCACGGCGATCAAACGCTCGTTGACCAGGCCAAGGCGATCCAGGCGCGCCAGCGGACGCTGCCCGTGCAGGGCGATGGAATCGCTGATTTCCTGCGCGGTTTCATGCGTGTGCAGGTGCACGCGGCTGTCGAGCTGGTCAGACAGCATCCGCACCCGCTCGAAATTGGCATCGCTCACCGTATACGGCGCATGTGGTGCGAATGCGGTGCCGATCAGCGCATCGTCGCGCCAGGTATCGTGCAGCTCGGTGGCGCGGGCGAAGTACTCGTCGTCGGTCTTGGCCCAGGCACTGGGGAAGTCGATGATCACCGAGCCCACCAGCGCGCGGAAACCATGCTTCTTGTAGACAGCAGCCTGCACGTCGGCGAAGAAATAGTTCTCGTTGGCGCAGGTGGTGCCACCGCGCAGCATCTCGGCGATGGCCAGGGTGGTGCCGTCGGCAACGAACTCCGGCCCGATCACCGCCGCTTCCACCGGCCAGATGTGCTCGCGCAGCCAGGTCATCAGCGGCAGGTCGTCGGCAACGCCGCGCAGCAGCGTCATCGGGTTATGGGTGTGGGCATTGACCAGGCCGGGGATCAGCGCCGCTTCCGGGCGCGATACAACCTGCCTGGCGCTGAAGCGCGCACGGGCCTCGGCACGCGGCAATACTGCCACGATCACACCGTTGCTGATCGCCACCGCGTGGTCCTCAAGCACCACCGCATGCGGTTCCACCGGCACCACGTAGCCGGCTTCGATCAAAAGGTCACACGCCTCGGGCGCGGTCTGGCTTGTAGTCATTGCATTACTTCCTGCCATTACGGTGCCTTGCGCCACCCTGCCTCAGTCACCCTTGGCAAAGATCCAACGCTTGGCTATGAACGAGAACGGGAGGATCAGCCCGAACACATAGACCCCCACCCCCGCCGGCAGCACGAAGCCAAGCGGGATGGTGCAGGCGAAAACAACAAAGGGGATCAGGCCACGCGCCAGCAACCAGCGTGCCTGCGCACGGCCGAGTTTGGCGTGCAGCCCTTCCTGCTTCACCACCAGACGGCGGGTAAGCCAGGAAAACAGCGATATGCCGGTCAATACCAGCGAATAGAACACGAACCGGTCCGGCTGCTGCTCGGAAACCGCCGCCGAGTATTCGCGCGTGGCGAACGGCATCAGCACCACGAAGAACAGCTGCAGCAAAGCGAGCCACACCAGCCGGCCATTGACCCGGGTGACGTGTTTCCAACTGAGCATGTGCCCGGTCCAGAACAGACCGGTGACGATGAAGCTGATGAAGTACGAGATGAACAGCGTGGCGAATTCGCTGTTGGCGGCATCGCTACCCAACTGTTCGATCAGTTCCTTGCCTGGCAGCCGCAACTCGATGGCCAGCAGGGTGATGACGATGGCGAACACCGCATCACAGAAAAAAACCACTCGATCATATGGAAACCGGTCCTCTCGGACCGGCTCCCCAACTGCCTGCTCGACGCTGGCCGGTTCGCTCATCGGCTTACTTGACGCGAGCCGAGTATTCGCCCGAACGGGTATCAACGCGGATGATTTCATCCTGGTTGACGAACAGCGGGACGCGGACCACGGCGCCCGATTCCAGCGTGGCCGGCTTGCCGCCGCCGCCGGAGGTGTCACCGCGCACGCCCGGATCGGTCTCGACAATCTTCAGCTCGACGAAGTTCGGCGGGGTCACGTCGATCGGGGTGCCGTTCCACAGGGTCACCACGCAGGACTCTTCGCCCTTGAGCCACTTCTCGGCGCCGTTCATGCCGGCCTTGTCGGCCTGCACCTGCTCGAAGGATTCCGGGTCCATGAAGTGCCAGTACTCACCATCGCTGTACATGAAGTTCATGTCGGTATCGACCACGTCCGCCGCATCCAGCGAATCGGTCGACTTCATGGTGACTTCCTGGGTACGGCCGTCCTTGATCAGGCGGTACTTCACGCGGGTGAACGCCTGGCCCTTGCCCGGCTTGACGTACTCGGTGTCGATGATGACAGCCGGGGTGTTGTTGACCAGGATCTTCATCCCGTTCTTTACGTCGTTCATGCCGTAACTGGCCATGCTGGAACTCCTGAATTGGCAAAACCGCCGCGTAGTGCGGGCGGCCGGATTAGAATGGAACGCCCGCCATCTGGTGGGCCATCTGTTTTTCTGACCGCCAATGATAACCGCAGCCCCCGCCCTCACTCCAGAAAAAGCCATCCTGACCCTGCCCGACGACCGCTGGCAGGCGCATTGGCGCCTGGCCATCCGTGATCCGGCCGAGCTGCTGGCGCTGCTGGGACTGGATGCCGAAGCGGTGGGTGTCTCGGCGGATGCACTGGCGCAGTTCGCGCTGCGGGTGCCGCGCGGCTTTGTGGCGCGGATGCGCCATGGTGACCCGGCCGACCCCTTGCTGCGGCAGGTATTGCCGATCACCGACGAGATGCAGGTCGTGCCCGGGTTCAGCTTCGACGCCGTCGGCGACGGGGCGGCCAAGAAGGCCACCGGGGTGATCCAGAAGTACCGCGGCCGCGCCCTGCTGGTGACCACCGGCAGCTGCGCGATCAACTGCCGCTACTGCTTCCGCCGCCACTTCGACTATGCCGGCGAGAACGCGGCCAAGGGCGGCTGGCAGGAGGCCGTGGCGGCAATCGCGGCCGACCCGGGCATCGATGAGGTCATCCTCTCAGGTGGCGACCCGCTGTCGCTGAGCACCTCCAAGCTGGCCGAGCTGACCGAAGCCTTGGCGACAATTCCGCACATCAAGCGCCTGCGCATCCACAGCCGCCTGCCGGTGGTGCTACCCGAGCGCGTTGACGATGCCCTGGTGCAATGGCTGCGCCACCTGCCCTGGCCGGTGGCCTTCGTGCTGCATGCCAACCATGCCAATGAATTCGACGCACAGGTGGATGCCGCCCTGGCCCGCATCCGCGCTACCGGCGCGCAACTGCTCAACCAGGCCGTGCTGCTGCGCGGGGTCAACGATGACCTGGAAGCACTGGCCGCCCTCAGCGAGCGCAGCTTCGCCGCCGGGGTGATGCCGTACTACCTGTACCAGCTGGACAAGGTGCAGGGCGCCGCCCACTTCGAGGTCAGTGACGAACAGGCGCTGGCCCTGCACGCAGGGCTGATGGCCAGGCTGTCCGGCTATCTGGTGCCCAAACTGGTGCGCGAGATCGCCGGCGACACCAGCAAGCGGCCGCTCTAGATCAGAGCGGCGCAGCGATGGCTGCCCTGATCAACGCAACGCAGCCATCGCGCCGCGCTCCAGCAGGCTGACCAGACCCGGCGCTTCCAGCGGGCGACCAAGCCAGTAGCCCTGCACCAGATCACAGCCGCGCTGGCTGAGCAGCTCGAACTGCGCCTCCTGCTCCACGCCCTCGGCAACCACGGTTATGCCCAACGCGTGCGCCATGGCGATGATCGCCGTGGTCAGGGCCAGATCGTCGGCGTCACGCTCCATGTCGGCAACGAAACTGCGGTCGATCTTCACCCCATCCACCGGCACCTGGCGCAGGTGGCTGAGCCCGGAGAAGCCGGTACCAAAGTCGTCCAGCCACACCCGCACACCGGCCCGGTGCAGCTTCTCCAGCAAGGACACCGCCAGCATCTCGTCACCGATGACTGCCGTTTCGGTCAGTTCAAGATGCAGTCGCGACGCCGCAAGACCGGAGCCCAGCAGACTGCTTTCAACCTCCTGCAGCAGGTTGCCATTGCGCAGCTGCTTGGGCGAGACGTTGACCGAGATGAACAACTCCTCGCCTATCGCATTGCGCGGCCATTGCTGGGCCTGTTCGCAGGCCGCGCGCAGCACCTTGGGGCCGATCACCTGGATCAGCCCACTCTGCTCGGCCACATCGATGAAAACTGTTGGCGGGATCGCGCCCAGCGCCGGATGATCCCAGCGCAACAGCACCTCCACGCCACACAACATGCGGTCGCGGGTGCGGAAGATGGGCTGGTAGACCAAACGCAACTCATTGCGCTCCCAGGCGCCGCGCAGCTCCTGCTCCAGATGCAGGCGTCGCTCGACGGCATGATCCATGGCCCGGCTGTAGTAGCGGAAGCAGTTCTTGCCGGCCAGCTTGGCCTGGTACATCGCGATGTCGCCGTTCTTCAACAAGGCGGTGGCATCGGTCGCATCTTCCGGGAACAAGGTGATGCCGATCGAGCTGCCCAGGAAGATCTCCCGTTGCTGGACCTGCAGTGGCTTGGCCAGGTCGATCACCAGCCTGTCGGCCAGTTGCTTGGCGATCTCAGCGGCACTGCGCGCGCCCTGCCCGATCAGGATGACAAACTCATCGCCGCCAAAACGGGCCAGCAAGGCATCGTCGCCGCCAATCTCCTCAACCGCGGCAGCGATATGCTGGGCAAACTGCAGCAGCGCATCGTCACCGGCCTCATGCCCAAGGGTGTCGTTGACCCGTTTGAACTCGTCGATATCGATGAACAGCAGCGCCAGCCCCCGCGCCGCCGCCTGCGCACCCTGCAAGCGGTGGTCCAGCGCCTCGCGGAAGGCCAGCCGATTGGTCAGGCCGGTCAGGGCATCGGTATAGGCCATCTGCCGCACGTCACGGTCGTGGCGGGCAATGCTTTGGCTCATGCGATCAAAGGTGCGCAGCAGCTCACCAACCTCGTCGCCGCGCCGGGTCGACTGCGTTTCGATCAGGTAGTCGCCACGTTCGATCCGCCGCGCCGCCGCGCCCAGCCAACGGATCGGCCGCACCAGGGTGGTCTGTACATAAAAGGCCATCACGCAGGCGAAGGCGATCAACAACAGCATCAGGCCAATTGCCCAACCCAGCTCGCGCCGCTGCGCCTCCTGCATGCGCTGCTCCAGCGCCTGCATGGATGCAGCTTCCTGCGCGCGCACCGGTGCCAGGTTCATGCCAATGCGCAGGCCGCCCAGGCGTTGATCGCCAATGGACAACGGCACATCCACTTCCAGTATCGCCGGCGACTCCTGCACCTGCGATTTACCTGCCGCCACCGCGGCAGCGGCCAGCGGGTCCTCCATCAACTGCCCGTAACCGGCCACGTCAAATGAGCCATCGTGGATCAGGCGACCTTCCGGATCGTGCACCAGCACATAGCTGACCGACTCCTGCCGGGCGGTATTGCGCACCAGACTGCCGATCGCCGACAGATCCGAGTAGTACAAGGGGTTGACCAGGGTATCGGCCAAGGCATTGGCCAAGGCCGTGCCACGTTCGCGCACGCCCTGGTCGAACACCTGGCTGAGCACCTCACCACTGTTGCGCAAGGCCTCGCGTTGCGCGGCCGACTGGCGCACCAGCATCAACGCAACGATTGCCAGCACCACCAGCAAGGCAGTGCCACTGGCCAGCAGGAAACGGGCCTGCAAGCCAAACCGGGGACTACTCATTCCACCTCCATACGGATGCGCTGCAGGCCACGGCGCAGGCGCTCGAGCGCGCGCAGATTGTCCGGGTCCACCGGGTGGAAGCCGGTGGTACCGAAGAATTTCGCCAAGGCCGGGCCAGCCAGTGGATCACTGCTGGCCTGCAGCAGCACCTGTTGCAGACGCTCGCGCACCGCCGGATCCAGGTCGGCGCGGACCATCTCCACGGCGCGCGGGATCGGCTCGCTGCGGTACAGCACCCGCATGTCCTGGCGAAATGCCGGCGGCATGGCGTGGTCGTCGCTCCAGTCCAGGCTGCTGATCACCCCGCCATCCACCACCCGCTTGTGCACATAGGTGGAGATGTTCAATTCCGAACGCGCAAACACATAGCCCACCGAGTCCTCGGCAGGGGTATCACGCGGGTCCAGCAGGATTTCCGGCCGCAGGTCGTGGTCCAGCAATTCCATCGCCGGCACCAGGTAGGCACTGGTGGACAACGCGCTCTGCAGCGCCAAGGTGCGCCCACGCAGCCCTTCAAGCGTGGTCACCGGGCTGTCACGGCGCACGAAGAACACGCTGTGATAGCTGCCCACGCCACTGCGCTCGGTCAGCAACAGCGGTTTGGCGCCAGCCCGCTGGCCCAGCGCCATCGCGGTACCGGCGGTCTCGGTAACCCAGTCAACCCGGCCGCGCCGCAGATAGCTGCCCATCTGCTGCGCATCCTTTGCCATCAGGATCCGTCCTTCGACGATCCCGACATCGCGCATGCGCGGCACCACATAGTCCAGCAGGGGTTTGAGCTGCTCGTAATGCGCCTTTGGATCATCACTGATCCGCCCCAATACCAACACCGAACGATCAACAGCTCCGACTGTCAAAGGCTGCAGTACAGCCAGTGTCAGTGCGGCTCCCCAAAGCCATCGCAGGACACCCAAAACGACACCCCCTAATCCATCCCCACAGATTACCGGCTTTCACAAAACGGTGACGAAGATCTCAGTTTTTTGGCTCCGTGGCTAGCCTTGCCATGCGCTGGGCATCCGACAGAATGCCACGCATCAGCCGAACCTCATGCTCGGACAGCTCGGCCTTCATGAACAGGCGGCGCAATTTACGCATCGCCGACTCCGGCGCGCGGCCCTTGTGGAAGTCAATCTGGTCCAAGGTGTCCCCCAACTGGCCGAACAGCCCTTCCAGCTGGGCATGGCTGGCTGGGGCCTCGTCGCGGCCTGGCTCGGCCGGGGCCGGTGTTGCCACGGCGCCCTGCGCCTCCAGCGACGCCATGCGCACCTCATAGGCAAGAACCTGCACTGCGGCAGCCAGATTCAGCGAGCTGAACTCAGGATCGGACGGAATGTGCACGGCGGCGTGGCAGAGCTGCAGCTCCTCATTGGTCAAACCAGTGCGCTCACGGCCGAACACGAAGGCCACTTCCGCCGGCTCGCCGGCCTTGGCCACGGCGCGCTGGCCGGCCAGTTCCGGCAGCAGTTCTTCCAGCTGCACCCGGCGCGAACGCGCGGTACAGCCCAGCACCAGGCGGCAATCGGCCACGGCTTCGGCAAGGGTGGCCACTACCGGCGCATCGCCGAGCACATCCTCGGCACCGGCCGAACGCCGGAAAGCGTCCTCGTCCAAGGGCTTTTCCGGGGCCACAAGCACCAACCGCGCCAGGCCCATGGTCTTCATCGCACGGGCCGCTGCGCCGATGTTGCCGGGGTGCTGGGTGCCAACAAGAACGAAGCGAATATGAGCAGAAACAGACATGGCGTTAAAAAATCAGGAGCGAGACAGCTGTAGATGGTAAACTGCGCGGCCGGTCAATGCGCCGGACCCGCTCTTTTCCCCCGCCAATCCGATCTCTGCCTTCACGGGAGCCTTTCGCCATGCAGAAACCCGCCGTAACCGTCATGGTCAAGGCCGCCCGCCTCGCCGGCAACGTCCTGCTCCGCAACATCAACAAGCTTGAAGCCCTCAACGTGGTACAGAAGGGTCGGATGGATTACGCCAGCGAAGTCGACGCTGATGCGGAAAAAGTAATCGTCAAGGAACTCAAGCGCGCCTACCCGGAATACGGCATCTTCGGTGAAGAAGGCGGTATCCAGGGTGTCAACCGCATGATGTGGGTGATCGATCCGCTCGACGGCACCAGCAACTACCTGCGCGGCTTCCCGCACTACTGCGTCTCGATCGCCCTGGTTGAAAACGGCGAGCCGATCGACGCGGTGATCTTCGACCCGCTGCGCAACGAGCTGTTCACTGCCTCCAAGGGCAATGGCGCCGTGCTCAACGACCGCCGCCTGCGTGTATCCGACCGCAAGGACCTGGAAGGCACGATGATCCACACCGGCTTCGCCCCGCGCGAACGCAGCCGTGCCAGTACCCAGCTCAAGACCGTCGACACCCTGCTGGTGCAGGCTGAAGACGTGCGCCGTACCGGCTCTGCCGCGCTGGACCTGGCCTATGTGGCCTGCGGCCGCGCCGACGCCTACTTCGAAGCAGGCGTGAAGGCATGGGACATCGCTGCCGGCGTACTGCTGGTTCGCGAAGCCGGCGGCAAGGTCTGCAATTACCGCGGCGCCCCGTTGGACCGCATGGACTCGCGCGGTCCGGAAACCCAGCAGGTCGTGGCTGGCAACATCAAGGTTTGCGAAGCCCTGCAGAAGGTCATCGTCAACACCGGCTACGCCGCCGAGTTCGACCCGAAGTTCTGATCCAGCTGCCATCGCAGTGAATCATCCGAAATCCGATGCCAGAGTTTTGACATCGGATTTTTTCTGGGCAAAGCTTTTGCAGATGCTGTTGTAGGAGCGGCGGCAGCCGCGAAGCGGAGACTCCATCAGATGACACACCCCGCCAGCGCTCCAGCAACGCCAGCTTCGCGGCTGACACCACTCCCACAACAGCCCGGCCTCTCAGCCAGCGGATACTGCGGGAACAACCACAGCACCGACCACCGGCTGCCGGCCCCAGCCATAGCGGGCGGCCAACCAGATCTCCAGCAGCACCAGCGCCAGCACGATCAGCAACGGCAGCAGCAGGCCAAAGTAGATGCCCGGCATCATCGAGCTGATCTGCGCCTTCAATAGACGGATCACCCCCTTGGTATGCAGCAGCTCGCTCATGCGCATGCCCAGCGCCTCACGGAACACGGCTTTATCCAACCCGCTGCGACCACCAACCTCCTTTACCAGGCTGTCCTCCACCCACTGCAACATCACTTCGCTGCGCAGGTGTTCGATGCCCCGGCGCGCCCAGCGCTGCGGCATGCTTTCGCCACTGAGCATGCCGATATCGGCCAGCCGATGCTCGCCAAGGTAGGACTCCACCGCCATGCGCGCGGCATCGTGCGCGGAAACATCATCGCGCAGCATCGCCTCCAACTCCGGCGTATCCAGCGAGCGCTCGAACTCGACCAGCCAATGCTCGGTCGCAACCTGCAGATGCGGCTGGAAGTGGTCGATCTGCTTGTACAGCGCACGCTGCCCACCAGCAACCAGTCCAACCTGCAATCCAATGAAGGCAAACAGCAGCGGTAGCACCACCACATAGCTGGCGATCAACCAGTGATGCCAACGCCGTCGCCGGGCAAGGCCACCGCGGCGCGCCAGCACGATCCACACTGCCACACCCAAGGCCAACCCCAACACTGCACCGATCAGCGCGCCGCCAATCAAGTCCAGCACGCTCAGCCCATTCCAGAATTCCATTGCCCAATATTGCGCGTCCTGCACCACATGCTCCCCATTCGTCTGCAGTGTCTAGAGGGTAGACACAAACCCGTGGACCGAGAATACAAGTGTCTGGTTTCTACGGACGGCAAAACGCAAAACTGTTAGCTGCGTGCACAGTCAGCAACAGGGGCACAGTTGCAATCACGACAGCAAAAAAGACAACGCCCCTTGCGGGGCGTTGCCTTCAATCAATTGCGTGCCTTGCTGGAACCCTGACAGTTGCTGCGCGCAATGCGTGCAGCAAATCAACCGCCTGGATCAGGCTACCGTCGAGGAACGCAGTGCAGCGATGCGCTCTTCCAGCGGCGGATGGCTAAGGAACAGCTTCTTGGCAGTGGAACCGGCAATGCCAAACGCGGCAATCTGGGTCGGCAAGGTGCTCTGGCCGTGGTTGAGCTTCAAGCGCTCCAACGCAGCGATCATCTTCTGGCGGCCGGCCAGCGACGCGCCACCATGATCGGCACGGAACTCACGACGGCGCGAGAACCACATCGCGATCATCGTCGCGAACAGGCCAAACACCATTTCAAGCACGAACACGATGATGTAGTACGCAAAACCACGGCCGCCGCCTTCGCGGTTGCCCGACAGCGCGCTGTCGATCACACCGCCGACAACGCGCGCCAATACGATCACAAACGTGTTCAACACGCCTTGCAGCAAGGCCATGGTGATCATGTCGCCGTTGGCAACGTGGGCAATTTCATGGCCCAGCACCGCTTCGGCTTCGTCTTCGCTCATGTTGTGCAGCAGACCGGTGGATACCGCCACCAGCGCATTGTTGCGATTGGCGCCAGTGGCAAAGGCGTTGATTTCGGGAGCGTCGTAAACCGCCACTTCCGGCATGCCGATGCCGGCTGCCTTGGCCTGGCGGGCCACCGTGTCCAGCAGCCAGCGCTCGGTCTGGTTGCGCGGTTCGGTGATGACAACGGCGCCAGTACCGCGCTTGGCCATGAACTTGGACAGCAGCAGCGAGATGATCGAGCCACCGAAGCCAAAAATGGCCGCCATGACCAGCAAGCCGCTCATCTGCGAAGAGTTCACGCCCAGGATGGACATGACGACGCTGGCCAGGATAAGCACGGCGACGTTGGTCAGAAGAAACAGCCCGATACGGGTAAACATGGGAAACATATCCGTGAGGATGGGAGATACAGGCAATTTGCGGCGCAGACAGCTTGAATTCAAGCATTAATCTGACCGACGATTCAGTTTCGATGCCAGCTATTCCTTACCGCGGCCGCTTTGCGCCCTCCCCGACCGGCCCCTTACACCTGGGCTCCATGCTGGCCGCCTTCGGCAGCTGGCTGCTGGCCCGTCATGCCGGCGGCCAATGGCTGGTGCGCATTGAAGATGTCGACCGGCCACGAGAGGTCGCTGGTGCGGTCGAATCGCAGCTGGCCACACTGGCCGCGTTTGGCCTGGATTCGGACCTGCCTATCCAATACCAGAGCCGACGCAATGCCTATTACCAGGCAGCGATCTCGCGCCTGCTGGAGCAGCATAAGGCCTTCGCCTGCCATTGCAGCAGGGCGGATCTAGCCAACCAGGGCGGCATCCACCGTCACTGCGCTGCCAGCCAACACCGCCCGCACCCGGCAATCCGCCTACGCGTGGCCGACGGCAGCCATGTCAGCTTCGACGACGCCCTGCAAGGCCGACAGGAACAGGACGTCGACCGGGACGTCGGCGACGTGGTGCTGCTGCGGGCCGACGGCTACTGGGCCTATCAACTGGCCGTGGTGGTGGACGATGCCGAACAGGGCGTCACCCATGTGGTCCGCGGCGCCGACCTGATCGACTCGACCGCCCGGCAGATCCTGCTGCAGCAGGCACTGGACCTGCCCACCCCGCACTACCTGCACCTGCCGCTACTGCTGGATAGCGCCGGGCACAAGCTCTCGAAGTCGCAGGCAGCCATTCCGGTGGACAGCGCCCAGCCGGTGCCCGTACTGCGCTGGCTGTGGGCCGCGCTGGGCCAGCAACCGGCGGCATTGGATGCTGCAGTCGGGGTTGCCGAGACGCTGCAGCATGCTGCAACCGCCTTTGAGCCGGCGCGGCTGCAAAAAACCTCGCTGCGGGCGCCTCTGCAGCCCCCAGGCTGAGCACAGTTTCATTAGAATCATGGGCTCCCCCGCACATCTGCCCTGGAGTTGAGCCCATGACATCGCGCGTCGCACTGGTCACCGGTGGTACCGGCGGCATTGGTACCGCCATCTGCCAACGCCTCGCCGATCAAGGGCACCGGGTCGCCACCAACTTCCGCAATGCCGAAAAAGCCCAGCAATGGCAGCAGCGCATGCGCGAAAAAGGCTATGACATTGCCCTGTTCGAAGGCGACGTCGCCGACCCGGACAGCGGCCGCCGCCTGATCCAGTCGGCCGAGGCCGCGTTGGGACCGGTGGAAATCCTGGTCAACAACGCCGGCATCACCCGCGACACCACCTTCCACCGGATGAGCCCGGAACAATGGCATGAGGTGATCAACACCAACCTCAACTCGGTGTTCAACGTGACCCGCCCGGTGATCGAAGACATGCGCAAGCGCGGCTGGGGCCGGGTGATCCAGATCAGCTCGATCAATGGCCTCAAGGGCCAGTACGGCCAGGCCAACTACGCCGCGGCCAAGGCCGGCATGCATGGCTTCACCATCTCCCTGGCACGCGAGAACGCCGGCTTCGGCATTACCGTCAACACCATCTCGCCGGGCTATGTGGCCACCGACATGGTGATGGCCGTGCCCGAGGAAGTGCGGGCCAAGATCATCGCCGACATCCCTACCGGGCGCCTGGGCAAGCCGGAGGAAATCGCCTATGCGGTCGCCTTCCTGGTCGCCGAGGAAGCCAGCTGGATCACCGGCTCCAACCTGGATATCAATGGTGGCCACCATATGGGCTGGTAACAGCAGCCTGGTGACCCCGTTCTTGAGACAGCCCGCGCCATGTTGCACAACATGGCGGTTCATGCTGCGCAACAAACCTAGTGTTCTCCAATACTTGCAACCTGTACTAATGGCGGTTGCAAGCCCTGCTGCACTGCGCCATGCTGCGCACCTACCGTGACGAGTGACTGCTTAATGGCTGCGACCCGCATCATCAAGAAGTATCCGAATCGCCGGCTCTACGACACCGAGATTTCCAGCTACATCACCATCGAAGACGTGCGCCAGTTGATCCTGGACGGCGAGGACTTCGAGGTCCGCGACGCCAAGAGTGGCGACGACCTGACCCGTTCGGTGCTGCTGCAGATCATCGCGGACAAGGAGCAGGACGGCGAACCGATGCTGTCCACCCAGCTGTTGAGCCAGTTGATCCGGTTCTACGGTGACTCGTTGCAGGGCTTCATGGGTAATTACCTGGAGCGCAGCATGCAGGTGTTCCTGGACCAGCAGCAGCAGTTCCGCCAGCAGATGGGCAACCTGCTCGGGCAGACGCCGTGGGCGATGATGAACCAGCTCACCGAGCGCAACCTGGAGTTGTGGCAGGAGTTCCAGCGCAATATGGGCAGCGGCTTTGGCGGCCCGCGTCCGCCGGCAGGCGGCAGCAAGCCGACCGAGCCACCGCCGACCAGCACCGGCAGCAAGACCCGCAGCGGTCGCTGAGTGCTACGAAAAGGCCGACGCAAGCGTCGGCCTTTTGCTTTGTGGAGATTTGTTTTTTGTGGGAGCGGCGTAAGCCGCGAAGCTCCCGCGGCATCAGACTTCAGTGGCTTCGCGACTTACGCCGCTCCCACAAAAGCTGCAACACCAAAGCCACTCAACGCTTGCAGGCGCTGCAGATCCGCTCGACCTTGTAACCCTGCGCGCGCAGCTTCTCGACCACGCCGTCGCTGCCCAAGAGATGCAGCGCGCCAACCACCACCAAGGTGTTGCCACGGCCCGGCTGCAGCCACTGCTGCAACTTCGGCACCCAGGCATCGTTACGCTCCACATTGATGCGCTGGTAAAGCCCCGGATACTCGCGCTTCATCTGCGCGGCCATGTCCCGCCACAGCATCACGTCATCGCCGCGCCGCCACGCGTCGTGCAGCTGGCGGCTCTGCTCGTCGCCCTTCTCCACCTGTTCCAAGGCTTCGCGCAGCAACTGCCGCTGCTCGTCGTTGCTCATGCCGTCGAGCATGCTGATCTGCGAAGCAGCGCTTTCCAGGCCTGAAGCAGGCTTGTTGGCCTGCGCGGCGCGGTCCATCAGATACCGATCCAACCCGGACTTCGGGTCCAGGCCTTGCCGGGTCATCTGCGCGACGCTGATGGTCAGGCCGACAAACCAGGGCTTGAGCCCGCCCAGGCGATCCACCGGCATGCTGTTGGCTGCCCCCCATCGTTCAAGTCGCTGCCAGGTAAGCGGATCAAGGTCGTCCTTGAGCTGGCGACCATCACGGCGCAACGCCGCCTGCATCATCTGTGCACCAAGCTCTGGCGAATTCATTTCATCCGGCGACAGCTCGAACAACAGCCGCTGCGCGCCGGCAAATGCACGGTCCACGTCACTGGAGAGCGGATAGTCATCAGGCTTGAGCAGGTGGAACGAGCCCAGCAGGTACAACTCACTGCCTTGCGCACCGCTCACCTTCCATAACAGCGGCACCGGCGGCTGCTTCGCCGCCGGCTTGGGCGTTGCTGCGGCAACCAACAGCGGCGTGGCCAACAAAAACGCGGCCGCCAACAACATGCCTAGACGCTTGCTCCAGCTCATGCGGCGGGCTCCTGTTTGGGCTTGGCATAAGCCTTCTCGCCAGCCTCGATTTCCATGTCCAGACGATTCTCCGGCGGCGGCAAGGGACAGGTGGCAAATGGCGTGAACGCACACGGTGGGTTGTAGGCGCGATTGAAATCAATCACCACCTGGCTCTTCCCGTCCGGCACATCCACATCGATGTAGCGCCCAGCCGCGTAACTGCCACGGCCACTGGTGCGATCGGCGAAGATCACCTGCAGCGGACGGCCAACATCACCCAGTGCCTCCAGCCGCCAGGTACGTCCATCACGCTCGAATTCAATCGCACCAGCATTGGCCAGCTCGGTGGTCAGCCCGGTGATATCAACAATGGGGATGGTCTTGTTGACGTCATGCGGCACGAAGCGCGCGGTGATGCGCCAGCTCGGATCCGCCGGCCAGTAGTCCAGATGGCTGAAGTTGACCCGCGCCGGCGCTTCGGCGTGTTTGACCCGCAAGCCGAAGCGCGGCCCGCGCTCGATCAGGCTCATGGTGCCCTTGTCATCGTCGAAATGGATCAGGGTTGGAGTCTCCGCATGATCGCTATGCAGCGGAATCCGCCCCTTCACCACCTGCCCGTCAACCTTGACCGAGACACCCGGCTCGGGCGCAAAGAACCAGGCATCACCCACACGCGTGACCAGGCCCATGCGCGCCGGCCCTGCCGCCAGGCGGATGCCGCTGGTGCTGCCGCTGCCGATGTAATGCGCTTTCAGATCCAGCCAGTGCAGGCCGACCAGGCTGGTCCAGCCATCGGGGGCCAGCAGTTCGGTCAGGCGTTGCTCGCGCCACAGCTCATTATCATGCGCGAAGGCTGGATCGACCTGCACCTTCGGCGCTGCGTTGTTTGCGTCATCGCCGCAACCACCGAGCAGCATCGCGGCAATCAATGCCGCGCTCCCCAATACGTATTTCATCAACGCCCCCGCAGGAACCAGCGATCAATTTCAGCCAAGGAAAAGCGCGCCCAGGTTGGACGGCCATGGTTGCATTGCCCGGAGCGCTCGGTGATTTCCATGTCGCGCAGCAAGGCATTCATTTCGGGAATGGTCAGGCGCCGATTGGCACGCACTGCGCCGTGGCAGGCCATGGTCGACAGCAGCTCGTCGCGCGCCGTGGCGATGCGCCGACTCTGCCCGTGCTCGCGCAGATCGCCGAGCACATCGCGCAGCAGCCCCTCCGGCTCGGCGTTGGCCAGCAGTGCCGGAATGCTGCGCACATGCAGCGAGCCGGGACCGGAACGGGTGACCTCGAAGCCCAGCGCCGCCAGCGTGGCTGCCTCGCGCTCGGCGGTATCGGCATCGCGCTCGCCCACTGCCAAGGTCATCGGCACCAGCAACGGCTGCGCATGCAGGCCGATGCCGTCATGTGCATTCTTCAGCCGCTCATAGCCGATGCGCTCATGGGCAGCATGCATGTCGACGATGATCAGGCCTTCGGCGTTCTCAGCCAGGATATAGATGCCGTGCAGCTGGGCAACGGCGTAGCCCAGCGGCGGCACCCCGGCCTCGTTCGAGGTCGGCGGCAGCGATGGACCTGCGTCCAACTGCCGCGCTCCAGCAGCGTCGTCGCCCACCGGCGAATACAGTGCCGCGTACGCAGAAGGCGCATCGGCTACCTGCAGGCCCAACGGCGATTGCCGCGCCTGCCAGTTTCCACCACCGCCGCCACCTGCACTGCCGCCCGGGCGCGACAGCATGTAACCGCCTGCGCTGTAGCTGGGCGCTGGCTGTGCCTGTGGGTCGGCAGGATGCGCCTGCCCTGCGGCGGGCTCCATGCCGGCGCGGGTTTCGGCCAGCGCATCCTTCAAGGTGCGGTAGACGAAATCATGGATCAACCGCGAATCGCGGAACCGCACTTCGTGCTTGGCCGGATGCACGTTGACGTCGACACGGGTCGGGTCGAGCTCCAGGAACAGGACGTAGGCCGGTTGCCGGCCGTGGTACAGCACATCGCCGTAGGCCATCTTCACCGCGTGGCTGACGCTGCGATCACGCACCGAACGTCCGTTGACGTAAAGGTACTGCTGGTCCGCGCTGGCGCGCGAGTACTGAGGCTGTGCGATCCAGCCATGCAGGCGCAGGCCAGCGGCACTGTGATCAACGCGCAGCGCCTGGCGCGCAAAGTCTTCGCCCAGGGTTTCACCCAGACGCGCATCCGAATACAGATCACCGGGCTTGTAGCGGCGCGAAGGCTTGCCGTTGTGCGAGACACGCAGCTCCACGTCTGGACGGGCCAGCGCCAGCGAACGCAGCCATTCTTCGATATGGCCGAGCTCGGTGCGCTCGGCACGCAGGAACTTGCGCCGTGCCGGCACGTTGTAGAACAACTCGCGCACTTCAACGGTGGTGCCGGGTGCGTGCGCACGCGGCGTGACATCACCGAGCTTGCCACCTTCGATCTGCAGCGCGGAGCCGTGCTCGTCATCGGCGCGACGCGACGCCAGGGTGAAACGGCTGACCGAAGCAATCGACGGCAGCGCTTCGCCCCGGAAGCCCAACGTAGCCACCGACTCCAGATCGTCCAGACTGGCGATCTTGCTGGTGGCGTGACGCGATACCGCCAGCGGCAGCTGCTCGGCAGCGATACCACCACCGTTGTCGCGGATGCGGATCAGGCGTACACCACCCTCTTCCAGATCGATATCAACGCGTGTAGCACCGGCATCAAGCGCGTTCTCGACCAGTTCCTTCACCACCGAGGCGGGGCGTTCAACCACTTCGCCGGCGGCGATCTGGTTGATCAGGATTTCCGGCAGCGGACGGATCGCATTCATGCCACACCGCCGGGCAACTGCGGGGCGTTGGCGGAATACGGGAGCGAGGATTGGCGGGGGATCAGGCTGACTTCATGCATGCTGACGATGATAGCCGAGCATGGGCCGAACACCGAGAGCAGCCGATACAGCCCGGCAGGCGGTCTCTTGTGGGAGCGGCGTAAGCCGCGAAGCCAACGGAGCCTGAAGCTGCAGCAGCTTCGCGGCTCACGCCGCTCCCACACAAAGCAAAAAATCCGACGCCAGCACCTTGGCATCGGATTCGGGGTGTCTCATTGCCAGAAGCTCCGCCAGCAGCGGGCTTGAATCAAGCTCTACTTTACTTGCTACCACCGGCAACGGTGCCAGCTGCGGCATCCATCTCGGCCTGGGCGCGGGCTGCAAACAGGGTTCCCGGCGGCGGCTGGCGGCTGAAGAAGGTATGCACGCCATCCAGCACCGCGCCGGCAATACGGCGCTGATAGGCCGGATCGATCAGGCGGCGCTCTTCATCCGGGTTGGAGATGAACGCGGTCTCGACCAGCATTGCCGGCATGTCGGAGGTGCGCAGTACGGCGAAGTTGGCCCGCTCAAGGTTCGGCTTGTGGTTGTTGCCGATACGCTTGAGGCCACCAAGCACATGCCCAGCCGCATCTTCGGACGCCTTCATGTTGCCGCTCTGGGCCAGATCCAGCAGCACGTTGGCCAAGGTGCCCTCGGTGCGGTTGAGGCTGACACCGCCAATCAGATCGGCCGAGTTTTCCTTGTCCGCCAGCCAACGCGCACGCTGCGAGGACGCGCCCTTGGTCGACAGCACATACACCGATGAACCCGTCGCTGAGCGGTTCTCGGCCGCATCGGCGTGGATCGAAATGAAGATATCGGCCTTGGCTGCACGCGCACGCTGGGCACGCATCGGCAGCGGAATGAACACGTCGGTGTCGCGGGTCAGGAACGCACGCAGGCCCGGGGTAGCATTGACCTGACGGGCCAGCTCACGCGCAACCGCCAGCGTTACGTCCTTCTCGCGCTTGCCGGTAGGCCCGACGGCACCCGGATCCTGGCCGCCATGGCCCGGATCGATGGCCACCACCAGGTTGCGCATGCCCGGCGCCATGCGAATTCGTGACGCGTCACTTGGCATGACCGGACGCGGCGAAGGCGTTTGCGCTGCAGCAACCGGTGCGGCGGCGGCAGGATTTGCCACGATCGGAGTCGGTACGCCGGTAGCAATGGTGGTGCGTACCGGCGTGCCTTGCCCATTGAGGATGGCTGCCGGCGAAGACGTCGATGCAGCTATCGGCGGATTGTCGGTGTTGGCGGCGACGGTCGTTGTGGCGACCGGGGCCGCTTGCACCGGCGCCGGCGGCGTGGCCGCCTGCTGGCGCACGGCAGCGGTCAATGCAGCCGTGGCACGGGCAGCTTCGGCACGGGCCTGCTCAGGATTCACAACAACTGCGGCAGCCGGCGGCACGCTTGCCGCTGGAGCAGTTGCGACGGGCGCGACGGCAGCAGTTGCACGCGGCGGGGTGTCACCCGGCCACTCGATCAGCAATTTGGATTCGGCGCCCTGCCCCTGCATCTGCGGCTTGAACGCAGCCACGGATTCGGCCAGGTCGAACACGATGCGGAAGGTGCCGGGGACCGGATTACCGGTGCGTACGGCAGTGACCACACCAACAGCCGCAGGCAACTTGAGGCCGCGCACGCCGGTGGAGTCAGGGAAATCGATGACCAGCCGGTTCGGACCGGCGAGGCTGATGGTCTTGTAGCTACCACCACCGGCCAACTGGATCTCGGCACGGGTACCGGTAGCGCCTGCGCTCAAACCGAGTCCACGGACCTCACCGGCCCACGCGGAAGCGCTGGCCAGGCAGAGGCCGGCGACGGCGACAGACAATGCGAACAGGCGGTTTCCCGTAGTCATGGGCGGATTCAATCACCGGATTTCGGTAATTGCAACATTTTTTCCCTTAATAATCCGCAACCTGCCGTAACTTCCTGTTGTTACAGGGCAGGAAGCCCCTGCAAGTGACCCGTTTTGCGCAGCCGCTGCAACCAGTCCTCACCCGTCGGGCTATGTGCCCGCAGGCTCGCCCGGCGACCGTGGCCGTCGATTTCCAGTGCCACCACCAGGTCCAACGGTGGCAGACCGCCGGCCCCGCGCTCGGGCCATTCGATCAGCCACAGGTCGGCACTGGCGTCGTCCAGACCGAGGAAATCCAGCTCGCCCGCATTGCCGATCCGGTACAGGTCCAGATGCCAGGCTTCGCCGCTGTCCAGCGGATAGCGTTCGATCAAGGTGTAGGTGGGGCTGCGGATCGGCCCCTGCACGCCCAGCGCGCGCAATAGCGCGCGGGCCAGGGTGGATTTTCCGGCGCCAAGATCACCTTGCAGGTGAACCACCGCCTGCGCGGGCCGGGTCTGTGCCAGGGCCTGACCCAGCAGGTCGGTGCTCTCGGCTTGGGGCAATGACAGTTCGATCATGGGAGACATTATGGATTGGCAAGGGTGCGCAGGTGCGGCAATAGATCGCGCGGCAACAGCCCGCGCTCACCTTCGCCTGCTGCGGCATCGCCAGCCAGGCTGTGCAGCAAGGCACCGGTGCTGGCGGCATCAAACAGTGGCAGGCCCTGCGCCAGCGACGCGGCAATGGCGCCGGTCAGCAGGTCGCCCATGCCACCAACCGCCATGCCCGGATTGCCGGCGGCAATGACCCGCGGCAGCTTTCCTGGCGCGGCAATCACGCTACCGGCGCCTTTCAGCACCACCACGGCCGCATAACGCGCCGCCAAGGCATGCGCGGCGGCGAAACGGTCACGCTGGATGCTGGCGGTATCGGTGCCGAGCAGGCGCGCGGCCTCGCCGGGATGCGGGGTGAGGATCGCCTGCGGAACGGGCCGGGGATCAGCGGCCAGCAGGTTCAAGCCGTCGGCATCAAGCACCAACGGCTTGCCACTGGCCAGTACCGCCGACCACAGCGCATGTGCCCAATCGTCCTGGCCCAGGCCCGGCCCCACTGCGATGACGCTGGCGCGCGCAAGCAGGGGCGCGAAGTCTTCCGAACTGTCTACGGCGTGCGCCATCGCTTCGGGGCAACGCGCGAGCAATGGCGCCACGTGCAAGGCGCGCGTTGCCACGCTGCACAGCCCGGCACCACTACGCAGCGCCGCTTCGGCGCTAAGCATCACCGCACCGCCGCTGCCATGGTTACCGCCCACACACAGCACGTGGCCGGATTCACCTTTGTGGGTATTGAGCCGCCGCGGCGGCAAAAACTGCAGCAACTGTGGCCGGGCCCAACGCAGCGCGCTTGCACTGACACCCTCAAACGCCGCGGCAGGCACCTCCAGATCGGCAAGCAGGCGCTGTCCCGCATGTTCCAGCGCTGCACCGGTGTGCAGGCCTTGATGGGGCACGATGAACTGCAGCACGCGTGCCGCACGCACCGCCGCGCCCGCCACGTTGCCGCTGAGCGCATCGACGCCGCTGGGCACATCCAGTGCAAATACCGGCGCCGACGCGGCATTGATTGCGGCGATAAGGGCCGCGTCATCGGCATCTGGCGCGCGGTTGAAGCCAATGCCGTACAGCGCATCGACGATCAGGTCGGCCTGCTGCAGGCATTCCATGGCGATCTCGACGTGACCACCCACGGCCAGATAATCGGTGCAGGCGCGTTGCGCCAAGGGCGTGCGCGGCGACGCAGCCTGCAGATGCAGAACGCTGACGTCGCGCCCGGACTGGCGGGCGTGACGGGCCAACACATAGCCATCGCCGCCGTTGTTACCCGGCCCGCAGACCACCACGATGCGCCGCGCCTGCGGCCAATACTGCAGCGCGGCCTGCCAGGCGGCGTGGCCAGCACGCTGCATCAGGACGTATGCGTCGCCACCCAGGGCAGCGCTTGCTTGCCCATCAATCTGCCGGGCAGCGGCGATATCGAACAGTTCGACGGGCTCTGACATGCAGGCAATTCTATACTTGCACCATGTCTGAAGCCGTTACCGCCGCAAATCCGGCGCAGTTGTCGCTGCGCATCCGCCAGCTTGCCCGTGAGGCAGGCTTCCAGCGCTGCGGGGTCAGCGGCATCGAGCTGGGCGAGGATGAGGCACACCTGGCCGATTGGCTGGGCAAGGGTCTGTACGGAACGATGGACTGGATGGCCCGCCACGGCACCCTCCGCGCACGCCCGAATGAACTGCTGCCAGGCACGCTGCGGGTGATTTCGGTCGGCATGGATTACGGCCCCAAGGAGGATGCCGAAGCCTGGGCGACCTTGAATGACAGCGAACGTGCCTATGTGGCGCGCTACGCGCTTGGCCGTGATTACCACAAGCTGATGCGCAACCGCCTGCAGAAACTGGCCGAGCGCATCGCCAGCGAAGTCGGTCAATTCGGCTACCGGGTCTTCGTCGACTCGGCGCCTGTGCTGGAGCGCGCCCTGGCGCGCAATGCCGGGCTGGGCTGGATCGGCAAGCACACCTGCCTGATCGACCGCAATGGTGGCTCCTGGTTCTTCATCGGTGAGATCTACGTCGACCTGCCGTTGCCGGTGGATGTGCCGGCCACCGCCCACTGCGGCAGCTGCACGCGCTGCATCGATGTCTGCCCCACCGCCGCCATCATTGCCCCGCATCGTCTGGACGCACGCCGCTGCATCTCCTATCTGACCATCGAGCACGAGGGCGCGATTCCGCTGGACATGCGTCCGCTGATGGGCAACCGCATCTATGGCTGCGATGACTGCCAACTGGTGTGCCCCTGGAACAAATTCGCCCAGCGCACCGACGAGCCGGACTTCCGCGCCCGCAACAACCTGGACACCGCCACCCTGCCCGAGCTGTTCGCCTGGGAAGAAGACGAATTCCTGCGCCGCACCGAAGGCAGCCCGATCCGCCGCAGCGGGCATGAGCGCTGGCTGCGCAATATCGCCGTGGCGCTGGGCAACGCAGCGCCCTCGGCTGCCGCGCAGAGCGCATTGCAAAGTCGCCAGACGCACGCTTCCGAAGTGGTGCGTGAGCATGTGCAGTGGGCCCTGCGGCGGCACGCTGATGCGGCGCAGAAGCCTTAGCACCACTCCCCTTGCGATGCCAGCACCATCACTCCCCACAATCGCCACAAGGAACGTGAATGAGCAACGAACTGTCAGCCGCTCCCTGCGCCATCGCGCCTGAGGACAAACGCCGCCAAGCCCAACTGGTCGGCGACGACCTGCTTCGCCACTATGGCAAGCGCAACTTCTACTCGGTACAACAGGTGCGCGACGCCAACCGCCGCAACAAGATCGACCTCGATCTCGCATGCTGGTCACATGCTCTGTTCAACACCCATTCCGACTTTGACCAGTTGCATGCAGCCAGTGGTGACGCCTGCGACTACGCCGCAATGAAAGCAGAGATGCTGCGCTCGATGGCCACCGACAGTAACGCGAGCTGGTTTGATTTCGACCTGTCCTGGCTGGAATTCCCCGACCTGGACGTCTCCCTCTTCGATTTCTTCGACTAAACCGGGCACTCCCGTAAGATAGCGGCCGACAGCCCGCCCATGCCTTGGCGCAGACGGGCGCCCTACCGGCACCGTAGTTCAATCATGACTTCCAACAACGAGATCCTCACTCCCAACCAGCTCAACACCTTGGCGCGCGATCTCCTTGAGAGCACGTTCCCGATGGTGTGGGTGGAAGGTGAGCTGGGCAGTGTCAGCCGGCCCGCCTCGGGGCACCTGTACTTCACCTTGAAGGACGCACGCGCGCAGGTGCGGGCGGCGATGTTCAAGCCCAAGAGCCAGTGGCTGAAATTCCTCCCGCGCGAAGGCATGCGCGTACTGGTACGCGGCCGCCTCACCCTGTACGAAGCACGCGGCGACTACCAGCTGATCCTCGATCACATGGAAGAAGCCGGCGAAGGCGCTTTGCGCCGCGCCTACGACGAACTCAAGGCCAGGCTCGAAGCCGAAGGCTTGTTTGATCCAGCACGCAAGCGGCCGATGCCGGCGCATGTGCGCCGCTTGGCGGTGATCACCTCGCCCAGCGGCGCAGCGGTACGCGACGTACTGAGCGTGCTGGAGCGCCGCTTCCCGATGCTGGAAGTCGAGCTGCTGCCGTCGCTGGTACAGGGTGCCACCGCTGCCCCGCAGATCACCTCACTGCTGCGCCAGGCCGACGCCAGCGGCCGTTACGACGTGATCCTGCTGACCCGTGGCGGCGGCTCACTGGAAGACCTGTGGGGCTTCAACGACGAACAGCTGACGCGTGCGGTGGCTGCCAGCAACACACCGGTAGTCTCCGCGGTAGGCCACGAAACCGACTTCAGCCTGACCGACTTTGCCGCCGACCTGCGCGCGCCGACGCCTTCGGTCGCGGCAGAACTGCTGGTGCCGGACCAACGCGACCTGGCCCTGCGTGTGCGCCGCCTCGCGCAACGCCTGAATCAGCTGCAGATACATGCGCTGGGCCAGGCCATGCAACGCGCGGATCGCGCAGCGCTGCGACTGCAGGCGCATAGCCCGCAGGCACGCCTGACCCTGCTGGAACATCGCCAGCAAGCTGCCTTCACGCGACTGCAATCGCAATGGCGGCAGCAACTGGAACGCCGCGGCGCGCGCCTGGCACATGCGGCAGCGGTGCTGCGCAGCACCCAGCCGCAGCGCCGCCTGGATGCCTTGGCAGCGAAGCTGGCCGCGCTGGCCCCGCGCGCAAACGCGGCGATGGGACGGCAACTGCAGCGCGACACCCTGCGCCTGCAAGGCCTGGCCCGCTCACTGGAAGCGGTCAGCCCACTGGCGACGGTGGCACGCGGCTACTCGATCCTTACCCGAACAGAGGATGGCGCGCTGGTTCGATCAGCCGACCAGGTCCAGCCCGGCGAACCGCTGCGCGCACGTTTGGCCGAAGGCGAACTGGAGGTGCGGGTCGAGCGGATCAACCGCGCCTCGACAGGCGACGCCACTCAGGGCTGAGCCTGCACCGCATCCCAGCGTTCCACGATGATCTGCGCCAACATGGCCGGATCACGGTCGAAGTGATGCCCACCGGGGCGCGCAACCACCTGCATGTGTGCGTCGCCCTGCAGGTCACGGCACAGGCTGTCTTTCTCGTCGACGCCGTAGATGCATTGATGCGCAACTGGCTGCAGCCCTGCCAACGCCGGTTGCACCGGCACTTCCTGCGCCCGGAACCAACCCAGCCAACCGCCCACCCGCACTTCGAAGTCCGCGCCGTGCGCCAACCCCAACAGCGACACCAGTCGCACCGGGCGACGCTGCTCTTCACTGAGCAGTGGATAGGCGAATGGCAGCACGTCCGCGCCAAACGAGTAACCGACCAAGGCCACATCATCTACCTGCCATCGCTGCCGATAGCTGCGCAATACGCTATCCAGGTCGCCCGCCACCTGCGCGGCAGTCCGCTGCTTCCAGAAGTAACGCAGGCTGTTCCAGCCGACGACTGAAATACCCCGCTGGTTGAGCGCATGCGCAAGCCCCTTGTCCAGATCGCGCCAGCCGCCATCACCCGACATCAGCACCACCAGCCGCTTGCTGCCCGTAACCGGCATCTCGACCAACGGCAGCGCGGCCACGCCTGGCGCTGGCGCCGTACCCAAGGCCGCCTGCACGGTAGCGGGCAATGCCGAGTCCGCAACATCCACGACCTGCACGGCCGTCGAGCCTCCACGACAGAGCCTGGCAGCAGCCGACACATCAGCACCCGTTACCAGCGCTGCAGCAAACTCGCCCGGTGCAGCGCCTGCAGCACTGTCACGGACCAGACCTGCGCTACTCCCCTGCCCCAGCAGTACCGGCAGGAAGAACTGCTCGGCGTGCGCACGTTTGAGCAGTTTCTGCGCAAGCAAAGCAGCGTCGTCAGCCATCGCCCGACAGCTGCCATTGCCGTTCTGCAGTTGCTGCCGGTAGCGCGCAGCGTCCACCACCGCCACCCAGGCACCGGCCTGCGCCAACTGCGTAGCCAGCTGCTTACGCTCTGCCTGCGGCACCGCAGGGTCCGCAAAATAGATGACCAGTCCGCGCGCCTCGGCAGGCGGCTGAACCACCTGCACGCGGCCATAGCGGCCAGCAGACAGGTGCTTGGCTTGTGCCGTCCAGGCGCAAGCAGCCAGCACCACGATCAGCAGCGCGCCCAATCCAAATCCTGTACCACGTCGCATCAGTTACCTCTGAACCACCACGGAAAACGCCGGCGAGCATCCGCCGGCGTTGGTTATGTCCATGTGCATGCCGTTGCCGCGCTGGTCAGCGCGCTGCCGCGCCCGCCGTGCAATAGCGCTGCCGGTACTCCATCGCCTTCGGCATCAGCGCCTGCAGGTTCTGGATGCGGGTGCCGGGATTGGGGTGGGTGGAGGAGAACTCCGGCGGCGCCTGGCCGCCACTGGCCTGGCTCATGCGCTGCCACAGCGGCACTGCCTCTTCCGGGTTGAAACAGGCTGCTGCAGCCAGCATCAGCCCGACTTCATCGGCCTGGGTTTCGTGCGAACGCGCGTAGGGCAGCAGATAGCCGTAGCCCATCGCCGACATCATCATCTGTTGCTGCTGCACATCCATGCCACTGGCGGCGCCGGCCATCTGCCCGATCTGGGTCAGCTTCTGCTGGGCCATGCGCTGGGCACCGTGGCGCAGCAAGGCGTGGGCGATTTCGTGCCCCATCACCACTGCCAGCGCATCGGCGTTCTGTGCGACCGGAATCAAGCCGGTATACACCGCCATCTTGCCGCCGGGCAGGCAGAACGCATTGGCCTCATCGGACTGCAGCACGTTCACGTCCCACTCGAAATCCTTGGCGAAGTGCTGTGGCTGCAAGCCATGCTCCTGCGCCAAGGAGGTCTCCACCACGTCGACCTTGGCGATCAGGCGGCTGGCGATCTCGCGCACCTGGCGGGCAATCTGCGAATTGGGGTCGACCGGCCGCTCCTGCGCCAGGATCTCCTGGTAGGCCTGCAGGCCCATCGCCTTCTCTTCGCTGGCATTGAGCGAGCTGTCGATCAGCACCTTCTCGCCGGTATACGGGTCCACCGAGCGATTGCCGAAGTAATAGCAGCCGCCATAGACCGCGAAGCCCAGCAGGACCACCCAGCGGATATTCCCGAACAGGCCGCCACCACGCCGACGTTGGCCGCCATTGCCTTGGTTACCGAAAGGATCTTGTCGCATGGTTGGATTCCGTCTTGGCCGGGCTGGCCGTGGCCGATGGTAACGCCAGCGGTTCCCGAAATCATAAGTTGCCCGCTGCTGACAACCTGTGATGGGAAGCAAACCAGATAGGCCCGCCCCGGTCGCGTTCCTGGCCCCAAGGCACACTGGCTCTGGCTTCGGTGCTACCTGCCCGTCCAGACCAGACCGGTCGGCACTTCGAGCCTGCCACCCGGGACGCCGATCGCCATCGATGACCGGACAAAAAACTGCCGGCGTACGTGCCGGCAGTTTCGCTGCTTGCAGAGCCGAGCAGCCGTAGCGTCAGAACGGCAGCTCGATCCGTGCGTTGATCAGCTGACTGTAGCCATCGCTGTTGTTCAAGGTCGCATCGTAATCGAGTGAAATGGCCATCCCGTTATGCAGGAACAAGCCGCCACCGATTCCGAGCACGACCTGGTTGCGCTCGGCCTGTACCGGCCGGACCGAGTAGATTGGCCCGACGCCGGTAAGGTCGGCATACCCCAGACGGGCGTTGTCGGCTCCCTCAAAGTAGTGCCGGTACTCCAGGCGCATCCGCGGAATCAGATTGCCGAGCCGGGTCCTGAACAGCAGCTCCCCACGCATGCCCAGTGCCCCGGTCGTCATCCGGACCGCCTGCTCGTCATAGCGCAGCGCACTGAAGCCGCTCGCCGATTCGGTATAGGCATCCAGCTGAGCATTCATCACATCCAAACGTGCATACGGCGACACCATCCAGGTGTTGTGGCGGGCTTCATAGCCTGTTGCCAACGAACCGAACGCCTGGTTGCCTTTGCGCTTCCCATGGGCGAACCCGTGCGTGTCGGTGATATAGCGCTTCAGGTCGAAATCGAGCGCGCCATAGCCCACCACGCCATCGACGAACCAGTTTTCCGCCGGACGCAGGCTTCCGTAGAGCGCCATGATGCGCGTGGTGCCGGTGCTGCTGGAGCCATTGCTGCCAACGTCGCTGACATCGCGTGCATAACCGACACCCGCGCCGAGCGATGCCCAGCCATTGAAGCGATAGTCCGCCCCCAGGCTGATGCCATCGGTCTGGAAGCGGAACTTGGACTGGTTGGTTGCGGCGTCGCGCTGCCCGAGTTCGATGCGTCCATCGATCCAGAAGCCAAACGCACGGAGCTGGCTATCGGCGTCAGCTCCCTCCAGCGCACAGCGCTGTGCTCTGGCACGGTCGTCAGCCGTGGCAGCGAGCAGCCGCTGTTCGTCCATGCCGTTGTCGTTTCGACGCATGTTCTGGCTGCTCGGTGTAGCCCCGGATGGCGTAAAGCTCATGCCAAGGCCGTTCGCGCTCACAGTCAGATTGGAGTCCGAGCCCGCCCAGCCGGTGCCGTGCAAGCGCTCAAGCCGACGGTTGAAGTTGCCAAGTTGAGCCGTGGCAAAACGGCGGACGGCATCTGCCTGTGCAGCTACCAGACCGGTGACCTCCGGATCCCGGGAAACATCCAGTCGCGCATTGACGGTGACCGTTACCGTGCCCTGGGTGGTGCCATAGGCGTTGCTCAGGCTGTATACGATGCTTGTACTGCCCACGAACGTCGGCGTCGGCGTGTAGACGATGTCGAGCCCGTGCACAGCGGTCTTGCCATCGCCCGATGGTGAGATCAAGACCAGTGCAGTGAAAGGACCACCGCTCGCCCGGGATGCAACATCAATGGTAATTGGCACACCCGACGCGGTCGCTACATTCAATGGTGTGAGCGATGGCGCCGGCGGATTCACCTGCAGTTTCACCGTTGCTGGCGCGGAGGTGCCACCAGCATTGGTCACCGTATAGCTGAAGCTATCCGTGCCACTGTAGCCGGCGGCAGGCGTGTAAGTGATGGTCGTGCCGGCGATGGTCGCAGTGCCATGAGCCGGGCTGGTGGATACGGCCAGGCTATCCGGCGCCCCGCCGCTGATGACTGGTGCCAGGTCAATCGGTGTCGCTGCATCGAAGGCCACGCTCACGCTCTTGGCACCCGCTACCGGAGCCTGCGGATTGATCGTCAGGTTGACGACCGCCGGTGCGGACGTCCCGCCTGCATTGGTCGCCGTGTAGCTGAAGCTGTCCGTGCCACTGTAGCTGGCAGTTGGCGTATAGGTGACCGTCGTACCAGAGACCGAGGTTGTGCCATGTGCAGGGTGCGTGGACACGCTGAGGTTGCCCGGTGTGCCACCACTGATGACCGACGCCAGATCGATCTGGGTGACAGCGTCATAAGCGATCGTCACGCTCTTGCCACCCGCCACCGGGACCTGCGGATTGATCATCAGGCTTACTATCGCCGCCGATGAGCCACTGACGTTGGTCGCGGTATAGCTGAAGCTGTCGCTGCCCGAGTAACCCGGCGCTGGCGTATATGTTGCGACAGCGCCGCTGATCACCACGCTGCCATGCGCTGGCAGCGCACTGACGACCACGCTGCTGGCCACGCCGCCAGTCATTACTGCTGCCAGATCAATCGACGTCGCGGTATTCCACGGCACGGTCGTGCTGGTTGCTCCGGCAACAGGTGCCTGAGGATTTGTCACTACGGTGAAAGCGCGAGTACTGGTGAAACCGTTGTAATCGGTCGCCGTGATGGTAAACGAGAAACTGCCCTGGCCGGTCGGCGTACCGCCCAACGTGCCATTCGCGGTGTTCAAGGTCAGGCCCGTCGGCAGGCTGCCGGCACTGACGTTGTAGCCGTAGGGCGCCACACCACCACTGGCGCTAACGCTCTGGCTGTAGCCCGTGCCCATGACCGCATTGGGCAGCGTCGCCGGTGACACGGTGATCGTCGGTGCCGCGATCATCAGCGTATAGGTGCCGGTTTGCAGTGCCGGGCCGGCGCCGGTCGTGCTGTCGGTGGCGGTGATCTGGAACACCACGATGCCAGCCGACATCGGCGTGCCGGACAAGGTGCCGGTGGCGGTGTTGTACGACAGGCCGCTCGGCAAACTGCCGGCCGTGATCGTCATTGCGGCAAAGTGGTACGGCGCAAGGCCCCCACTGGCGACAAAAGTCTGGCTGAAGGCGCTGCCTGCATTGCCGGTGAAGCTGTTGCCACTGCTCGGGCTGAGACTCAGCGTCGGCACGCCAAGGCTGAGCGTGTAGGCCCGGCTGCCCGTATAGGGGGTGCCTGAGCTGCTATCAGTCGCCGTCACGGTGAAGTTGAAGGTGCCACCGGCAGTAGGCGTACCCGACAATATGCCGTTGGACCCCAGCGTCAAACCCGTCGGCAAGGCGCCCGAAGTCACCGCATACCCGTACGGGGCAACGCCGCCCGAAGCAGTGACTGTGCTGCTGTACGCCGTACCGACACTGGCCGCTGGCAGGCTGACTGGGGTAAGGGAAATGGTCGGTGCGTTGACGGTCAACGTGTACATCTGGTTGGCGCTGAATGGCGCGCCGGTACCGGTGCTGCTGTCGGTCGCTCCAATAGTGATGTTGAACGTGCCCCCACCCGTTGCGGTGCCCGAAAGCATACCGTTCGACGCCAGCGTCAAGCCTGGCGGCAAAGCGCCAGAGCGCAGGCTGAAGCTGTACGGCGCGGTTCCCCCGCTGGCTGAGATCGAGCTGCTGTACGCCACACCAACGGAGGCTGCCGACAGACCGCCCGGATTGATCGAGATCGTCGGCACAGCAACCGTCAGCGTCAACGTGCCGCTGGTGGTACTGAACGGACCAGTGCCGGAACTGCTGTCGGTGGCCTTTACGGTGAAGTTGAAGCTGCCAGCCCCGCTAGGCGTGCCTGACAAGCTACCGTTGCTGCCAAGGGTAACGCCGGCAGGCAACGCCCCGGACGCCAGCACGTAGGTATATGGTGCCGTGCCGCCGCTGGCACCTGCCACCGTATTGCTATAGCTGACCCCGACTTGGGCGGCGCCAGGTGAAGCTGGAGCGAAATTGACAGTCGCAGCACTTACCGTGATCGTAACCGTCGCCGGCGATGATGTTCCCGAGCCATTGGTCGCGGTATAGGTGAAAGAGTCGGAACCCGAGTACGACGCCGTCGGCGTGTAGGTGATTGCAGTACCACTGGCGCTGGCCGTGCCGTGCGTGGCACCGGAACCGATCGCCACACTGCTCGGTGCTCCACCGGTGATACTCAGGGTGATCGGATTGCTGCTGCTGCCATGGGCTACGGTCGCACTGACGGGGTTGGCAACGGGCGCTGCAGCGACGTAAGTAAACTGGTCCGCGCCACTGGTAGCACTGGTACCGCCGGCCGTCGTCACCGTGATATCCACCGTTCCTGCCGCGCCGGCAGGCGATGTCGCGCTGATCGATGTCGCGCTGTTGACGGTATACGAAGCGCTGGTAGCGCCGAACCTGACTGCAGTTGCGCCTGCAAAGTTGGTACCGGTGATCGTCACGCTGGTGCCGCCGCTCACGCCACCCGCGCTCGGGGAGACTGAAGACACGGTTGGCGGAGCGACGTAAGTAAACTGGTCCGCGCCACTGGTAGCACTGGTACCGCCGGCCGTCGTCACCGTGATATCTACCGTTCCTGCCGCGCCGGCAGGCGATGTCGCGCTGATCGATGTCGCGCTGTTGACGGTATACGAAGCGTTGGTGGCGCCGAATCTGACCGCAGTCGCGCC